>NZ_VZQP01000014.1:0-164926 GCF_014397655.1 Paraburkholderia sp. UCT31 | reverse complement strand
GGTGACCGGCGCGGGTCGACGGAAGCGCCGCTGGAGCAGGGGGCGCAGTCCGGGCGAGTCGTGCAGTCGGCGGCAGTCGCGCCCTCGGTGTCGTCCACGCCCTGCGCGCCGTCCGACCGGTCACCGCGAAGTTCCGGCGACGGCCGCGCGGCATCATCGGCGGTCGTGCCCGCCACCGCAACAGTGACGCAACTCCGGGCGTTTGCCGACGGCCGGCCCCTCAACATTCCCGGCGCTGTCGCCGACCCCGCTCAGGAGACGCCGGATGGACTGTAACGAAGCTCGGCCGCTCCTCGAGGCGAATGCCGATCACGAACTGCCGGCGCCCGATGCGCGCCGGGTCCAGCAGCATATCGAGAGCTGCGACGACTGCCGGCGCGCGAGCGACAACCTGCGCGCGCTGAGCGGCGCGCTGCGCGCGGCGCCGTATCATCGGGCGCCGCAGTCGTTGCGGGCGCGGATCGTGGCGGGCTTGCCCGGCGCGGTCGAGGGAGGAACTGCGGGGTTGGCCACGACGGCGGCGCCTGCAGATGCAGAGGAGGAGTCTGCCGGCAGCGCTAGCGCCGGGATGACCGACATGGCGACGTACGAACCTCAGCGTCAGCGTCGCTGGGCGCGGCGGCCCGCGTGGCTCGACCGGTGGCTCAGTGGCTTCAGCGGTCCGGGTCGCTCGGGCGATTCACGCGGCCGGCTAATCGGCTTCAACGGACCGCATGCCGCCGGCGGCGCCAACCGCGCGGTCGCGCGCGGCGGTCTCGCGGTGCTCGTGATCGCGCTGTGTGCGGCCACCGCTGTCCTGACGCTGACGCTGCGCCGTCCCGCCGAATTCACGCCATTCACCGACGAACTCATCGAAAGCCATGTGCGCGCGCAAGTTTCCGGCCGCGACATCGACGTAATTTCGACCGACCGTCACACGGTCAAGCCATGGTTCAACGGTCGGCTCGACTATTCGCCGCCGGTCGAGGACCTCGCGGCGGCCGGCTTCGCGCTGGAGGGGGGCCGGCTCGACTACCTCGCGCACCAGCGGGTCGCGGTGCTCGTGTACCGCTACGGCAAGCACGTGATCGACGTGTATGTGTTTCCGCAGTCCACGACGCGTGGCATTGACGGCGCGGCGCCGGCATCGCTCGCCCACGACGGCTATTCGATCGCGCACTGGGACGCGGCGGGCATGACCTGGTGGGCGATCTCGGACGCCGCACCCGATGCGCTCAAGGGACTCGAAGCGGCGCTCAGAGCGCGTTTGCAGAGCGGCAGCCAGCGCACGGAAGCGGGTTGAGGGGCAAGGACGGCCCGACTTCCGCGACCCACCACCCTAAGCTCTTGAAAACACATCCGATTCCGCCGCCGAATCGGTGGAATTCCTTGCAACCCGTCCCCATTCGGGTTACACTCTTCGGCTTCTCACTTGCCGCACCGGTTCCGACGCCCGGGCGGCTTCTATCCAAAAGTCAGCACAAGGAGTGTGTAATGCGTCATTACGAAATCGTCTTTATCGTGCATCCCGATCAAAGCGAGCAGGTGCCCGCCATGATCGAGCGTTACAAGGGCACGATCACGTCGCACGGTGGTCAGATCCACCGCGTCGAAGACTGGGGCCGTCGCCAACTGGCCTACATGATCGAGAAACTCGCGAAGGCTCACTACGTCTGCATGAACATCGAGTGCGACCAGACCACGCTCGACGAGCTGGAACACGCGTTCAAGTTCAACGACGCCGTTCTGCGTCACCTCATCGTCAAGATGAAGAAGGCCGAAACCGGCCCGTCGCCGATGATGAAGGAAGTGCAGCGCGAAGAAGCCAAGAAGTCGGCAGCAGCTCAGCCGACCGAAGCGCAGGCTTAAGACTCGTTATTTAAGCTGCCAGACACGCAGCGTCGCTTCGCTCACGTACACGAAGACATAAACAGGTACATGAACCGGCTGCAACTTACGGCGAGCGTCGTCGAACGCGAACCGGTGCGGTACACCCCCGCCGGCGTTCCGATTGCAAGCTGCACGTTGCACCACCGCACGGAAGTCGTCGAGGCGGGCATTGCCCGTCAGGTCGAACTGACCATGCAGGCGGTCGCCGCGGGCGAAGCGAGCGGTAAGCTCGAAAACTGTCAGATGGGCGTCGAAACGCTCTTCACAGGTTTTCTGGCTAAAAAGCACCGTAACGCGCGAACTCTGGTATTTCACATCACAGCATTGCAGGACATTGGAAAGGACTAATCATGCCCCGCCCGACTGGTAAGAAATTCGACAAGCGTCGTCAGCAACAGAACCCGCTCTTCAAGCGCAAGAAGTTCTGCCGTTTCACGGCTGCTGGCGTCGAGTACATCGACTACAAAGACATCGAAACGCTGAAGGACTTCATCGGCGAGAACGGCAAGATCACGCCGGCACGTCTCACGGGTACCAAGGCGCATTATCAACGCCAGCTGGATACGGCTATCAAGCGCGCACGTTTCCTCGCGCTGGTGCCGTACACCGACCAGCACAAGGCCTAACCCGACGACGCGATAAGGAGCATCCGAATGCAAATCATTCTTCTGGAAAAAGTCGTCAATCTGGGTAACCTCGGCGACATCGTGAAGGTCAAGGACGGTTACGCACGTAACTTCCTGATCCCGAACAAGAAAGCTCGCCGTGCAACGAAGGAAGCCCTCGCTGAATTCGAAGTGCGCCGCGCAGAACTCGAAAAGCACGCCGCTGAAAAGCTGGCAGCCGCTCAGGCTCAAGGCGAAAAGCTGGCAGGCCAGACCGTTCAGGTCAATCAGAAGGCTGGCGTCGACGGCCGTCTGTTCGGCTCGGTGACGAACGCCGACATCGCCGAAGCGCTCGGCAAGCAAGGCTTCGCAGTGGAAAAGGCGCAAGTGCGTCTGCCGGAAGGCCCGCTGAAGATGGTTGGCGAGCACCCGGTTCAGGTTTCGCTGCACACCGACGTTCTCGTCGATGTGACGGTGGCCGTGATCGGCGAGCACGTCTAAGCCGACCGCATCAAGCATCAGGCAGGATCAGCCAGCGTATTGCTGGTGAAGAGCAGGGGCCGGGAAACCGGCCCCTGCTTTTTTTTTGTGCCCGACTATCTCTCGCATATCCCCGTATTTGCGTTTTTTCCGCTCGCAGCCGTCGCCGGATTGCCCGATAATTCCTCCCCATGAACGCACCGTCCAAAGATCCCCAACTCGAGTCGCTGAAAGTCCCGCCGCATTCGATCGAAGCCGAGCAATCGGTGCTGGGCGGCCTGCTGCTCGATAACGCGGCCTGGGACCGCATCGCCGACTTCCTCGCGCAAAGCGACTTCTACCGCTACGACCACCGCATCATCTTCGAGCACATCGGCAAGCTGATTGCGGCCACGCGGCCGGCCGACGTGGTCACCGTCTACGAAGCGCTCGGCACTTCGGGCAAGGCGGAAGATGTCGGCGGCCTCGCTTACCTGAACGCGCTCGCGCAGAACACGCCGAGCGCGGCCAACATCCGCCGCTATGCGGAAATCGTGCGCGACCGCGCGGTGCTGCGCCGGCTCGTGTCGGTCGCCGATGAAATCTCCGCCGACGCGTTCAACCCGCAAGGCAAGGAAGTCCGGCAATTGCTGGACGAAGCGGAATCGAAGGTATTCTCGATCGCCGAAGACGGCGCGCGCGGCACCCAGGGCTTTCTCGAGATCGGGCCGCTGCTGACCCAGGTGGTCGAGCGGATCGACACGCTCTATCACACCGCCAATCCGAGCGACGTGACCGGCACGCCGACCGGCTTCGTCGATCTGGATCGTATGACCTCGGGCATGCACGGCGGCGAGCTGATCATCGTCGCGGGCCGTCCGTCGATGGGTAAGACGGCGTTTTCGATGAACATCGGCGAATACGTCGCGGTCGAGTACGGACTACCCGTCGCGGTGTTCTCGATGGAAATGCCGGGCACGCAGCTCACGATGCGTATGCTGGGCTCGGTCGGCCGGCTCGATCAGCATCGCATGCGAACCGGGCGTCTGACCGACGAGGATTGGCCGAAGCTCACGCATGCGGTGCAGAAAATGAGCGAGGCACAGATCTTCATCGACGAAACCGGCGGTCTGAACCCGATGGAACTGCGCTCGCGCGCGCGCCGGCTATCGCGCCAGTGCGGCAAGCTCGGGCTGATCATCATCGACTATCTGCAACTGATGAGCGGCTCGTCGTCGGGCGAAAACCGCGCGACCGAAATCTCGGAAATCTCGCGTTCGCTGAAGAGCCTCGCGAAGGAGCTCGACGTGCCGGTGATCGCGTTGTCGCAGCTGAACCGCGGTCTCGAGCAGCGGCCCAACAAGCGGCCAATTATGTCGGACCTGCGCGAATCGGGCGCTATCGAACAGGACGCCGACGTGATCCTGTTCATCTACCGCGACGAAGTGTACAACCCGGACAGCCCCGACAAGGGCACTGCGGAGATCATCATCGGCAAGCAGCGGAACGGTCCGATCGGTCCCGTCCGGCTCACTTTTCACGGCCAATACACGAAGTTCGATAACTTTGCGGGCGCGCAGAACTTCTACGGCGGCGAGTGACGCAAAGCGCCGTGGGCTGTTGTAACGGCGCTGTCGCGAGTGCGGCAATGATGGGCGGAACGGTACAATATGGCGGTTTTATGTCAGCCATAACGTGACCCATTTCCAGGATCCCAATGTTCGGTCGATTCATGCCCACCGAGGGCAAGTTCTTTGAAATCTTCAATTCGCACGCAACGTGCATCATCTCGGCCAGCCGCGAACTCGAGCTCCTGATCGACAATCTGCAGGACGCCGAAACCCACAAGCAGAACGTACAAAAGGCCGAGAAAGCGGCCGACAAGCTCACGCACGAAGCCATCGACCTGCTGCACAAGACCTTCATCACGCCGCTCGACCGCGACGAGATCCACAAGCTGATCACGACGATGGACGACATCCTCGACCTGATGGAGGACGTCGCCACCGCGATCTCGCTGTACGACGTGCAAGCGGTCACGTCGGAGGCGAGCCAGCTTGCGCATATCTGCACGGCGACCTGCGAGCGCGTGCAGTTCGCGGTCAGCCTGCTGTCGGACATGAAGCAGGCGAGCCAGATCCTGAAGGCCTGCGAGGACATCGACCGGCTCGAATCGGAAGCCGACCGCGTGCTGCGCGCGGCGATGTCGAAGCTGTTCCGCGAGGAAGACGACGTCAAGGTCCTGATCAAGCTCAAGGCGATCTACGAGCTGCTCGAAACGATCACGGACAAGTGTGAGGATGTGGCCAACATCATCGAAGGCATCGTGCTGGAAAACGCATAATGCAATCGATACAACTCGCTATCTGGGTCGTCACCGGCCTGGTTGCCATTGCTTTGGTGTTCGACTTCATGAACGGTTTTCACGACGCGGCGAATTCGATCGCCACGGTCGTGTCGACCGGCGTGCTGAAGCCACAGCAGGCGGTGGCGTTCGCGGCGGCGTTCAACGTCATCGCGTATTTCGTGTTTCACCTGAAGGTGGCCACGACCGTCGGCAAGGGCACGATCGACCCGGACATCGTCGACCACTACGTGATCTTCGGCGCGTTGGTCGGCGCGATCGCGTGGAACGTGATCACCTGGGTCTACGGCATTCCGTCCAGTTCGTCGCACGCGCTGATCGGCGGCCTCGTGGGTGCGGCGCTCGCGAAGTCGGGCTGGGGATCGCTGAACTGGGATGGCCTGATGAAGACCGTCGCGTTCATCTTCATTTCACCGCTGCTCGGCTTCGTGCTCGGCTCGTTTTTCATGCTGCTGGTGTCGTGGCTGTACTTCCGCACGCCGCCTAGCAAGGTCGACCGTCGCTTCAGGCGTCTGCAATTGTTCTCCGCTGGCCTGTACAGCCTGGGTCACGGTGGCAACGACGCGCAGAAAACCATCGGCATCATCTGGATGCTACTGATCGCCACCGGCTTCGCGTCGATGAAGGCGGACGCGCCGCCGCTGTGGGTGATCGGCGGCTGCTATCTGTCGATGGGTCTCGGTACGCTGTTCGGTGGCTGGCGCATCGTGCGCACGATGGGCCAGAAAATCACGAAGTTGAAGCCGGTCGGCGGCTTCTGCGCGGAGGCGGGCGGAGCGATCACGCTCTTTACCGCCTCGGCGCTCGGCATTCCCGTCTCTACCACGCATACGATCACCGGCGCGATCGTCGGAGTCGGCGCGACGCAGAAGCTGAGCGCGGTGCGCTGGGGTGTCGCCGGCAACATCGTCTGGGCCTGGATGCTGACGATCCCGGCTTCCGCGGTGCTGTCCGGCGGGGCCTGGTGGCTGGGCCACCACTTCCTGTAATCACCATGCGATGCAGGCCTGCGCTGCCGGGTTCGGCTGAGTCTGGCTGAACAGCACGCGCGCGGGCTTCGGCTACATGCCGCCCTTGGCATCGCACCGGTGTCCCTACGCAGTTCGACTAAAAAGCGCGTGGCACGACGCGTTCAGATCAGCGGCGCATTCGCACCATCCATCGGAATGATCGCGCCCGTCACATAGCTCGCGCGGCGGCTCGCGAGGAACAGCGCCACGTCGGCGATTTCCTCCGGCTTTGCATAGCGCCCGAGCGGCATCCGGGCCTGGCCGCGCGCCAGCGCTTCGTCATTGCCGATGCCTTGCTGCGCCGCTTCCAGCCGGACCGCTTCCTCGACGCGCTCGGTCAGCGTCGAGCCCGGATTGATCGCGTTGATGCGGATGCCATAGCGCGCGTAGTAGTGCGCGAGGCCGACGGTCGCGAGCATCAGCGCCGCGTTGGCCGCGCCGCCTGCGATATGGATGTCGCTCGCGACCTTGCCGCCCATGCCGATGATATTGACGATCGTGCCCGGCTCGGCACCGCCGTTGGCTTTCGCGCGCTCGGCCATACGGCGCAGCACTTCCTGCTGCGGATAGATATACGGGAAATACTTCGCTTCCATCGTCGCGCGGAATGCGTCGGCATCGAGCGTCTCGGGGTCGTACCGGCGCGCGGCGCCGGCACTGTTGATCAGCACGTCGATCGGGCCCACGGCGGTGCTGACTTCCTCGACGATATCGGCGGCGCTGTGCGCTTCGTGCAGGTCGGCGCGCGTGCGGTGCACGTGGAATCCTTCCTGTTTCAGCTGTTCGTAGGCGCGCGCAAGGTTGGCGGGGTCGCGCGACACGATCGCGACCTTCGCGCCTTCCTGTGCGAAGGCGCGCGCGCACGCGAAACCGATGCCTTTGCTGCCGCCGGTGATGAGCACCACCTTATTTCTGAGCCCGAGTTCCATGGTCGTTACCCGCCGTCGAAAGAATATCGATGACGATAGCAGATCACGGCGTCAGAAGTTGCCGTTCGCGAAACGGGCGATCGGGTCGTCGCTGCTTTGCGTGGGTGCGGGCACGCCGTGGGAAGCCGTCGACGCACGCATGAGCTGCACGGATCCTGTGCCTTCGGTCTGCTGCATCTGCCGCGCCTGGCGTTCCGCGATGGAGGCGGGTGGCGGCGGTTCGAATGCATCGGCGGCGGCGTCGATCGGGTCGGGTGAAGGTTGGGCAAGGGTGCGGTCGGTCGTCGCGGACTGCATCGGTTGAGCGGGCGAACGAGCGCCGCTTTCAAACGTGCTCGCCTGAGCTGCGGGGAGCATCGTCGCTGCCACGGCGCCCGCTGAGCGTGCCTGCAGCTGCGCGGCGCCGAGGCCCGACGGCGGCGGCTCGAATTGATCGGCTTGCACGACGGGCGTGCCGCCGCCTGCACGGGTCGCCGGCGTCGCGCTCGCGACCGGCCGGGCCGTTGCCATCGACGCCGGGCTGGACAGCGCCGTCGGGCCCGCGTAGGTCGACGCTGCCGGAACTGCCACGGTTGTTGCCGTGCCCGTCGCCGCGACCGCAGCACCTCGCTCGGTTTGCGGCGCCGCAGCCTGATAGCTCGGCGTATCGAACGGCGCCGGCGTTGCCGCCGGTCCCGCCATCCGGCGGATGCCGTCGAAGCGCTTCGCCCAGTAGGGATTGGTCAGATAGTCGAGCCGCACGGTGCCGCCCGTCGATGGCGCGTTGACGAAGCGCAGCTTGCCCACGTAGATGCCGACGTGCGAATGCGCGCGCCCGGTCGTGTTGAAAAAGATCAGATCGCCCGGCGCGATTTCGTCCGGTTCGATCGACTCGCCGCGCCCGCTCATCTCGGCCGTCGTGCGCGGCAGGTTCACCGACGCCGCGCGCAGCACGACGTACCGCACGAGCCCGCTGCAATCGAAGCCGCTGTCGGGCGTATTGCCGCCCCACCGGTAGGGCACGCCGACGAGACTCATCGCCTGGATGGAGATTTCCTCGCGGCCGATGCTGTGATCGACGAAGTGGGGAAAGCCGGGCGGCGGCGCGCGATAGGCGCCGTTCGCGACGACGCTGCCGCCTGACCCGCGCGACGTCTTCTGCGGCGCGCCGGCACAGGCGGCGAGCAGCAGGACGGGCAGCAGCGATAAGGCGAGTCGGCGCATGAAGACGGCACGGGCGGTAAGCGCCCATTTACTCACTGACGATGTCGGGATGGTAGCCGCCCAACAAGGCTGCGGCAAGAATTGTTGATAAATTACTTGAAGTTTGTGCGCTAAGTGTTGCCGGCGTGGAACGCCGACGCAACAAAAAAAGCCGCGTCCGGAACGAACCGGACGCGGCCTGCGATCAAACGCCGGAAAAAACCGGCGAACGTCTAGAGAATCTCCGACGCGTAGTCAGCGAGGCGCGAGCGCTCGCCGCGCGCGAGCGTTACGTGTCCGCTGTGCGCCCAGCCCTTGAAGCGATCGACCACATAGGTCAGGCCCGAACTGCCCTCGGTCAGGTAAGGTGTATCGATCTGCGCGATGTTGCCAAGGCAGATGATCTTCGTGCCCGGACCCGCGCGCGTGACGAGCGTCTTCATCTGCTTCGGCGTCAGGTTCTGCGCCTCGTCGATGATCAGATACTTGTCGACGAACGTGCGGCCGCGCATGAAGTTCATGCTCTTGATCTTCAGGCGCGAGCGGATCAGCTCCTGGGTCGCGGCGCGGCCCCATTCGCCGGCGGCGTCGTCGGTTTTCTGCAGCACTTCGAGGTTGTCGTCGAACGCACCCATCCACGGCTGCATCTTTTCCTCTTCGGTGCCCGGCAGAAAGCCGATGTCTTCGCCGACCGGGACCGTCGCGCGCGTCACGATGATCTCGTTGTAGCGCTTGTCGTCGAGCACCTGCGCGAGACCCGCCGCGAGTGCGACCAGCGTCTTGCCGGTGCCGGCCTGGCCGAGCAGCGTGACGAAGTCGATGTCCGGATTCATCAGCAGGTTCAGCGCGAAGTTCTGCTCGCGATTGCGCGCCGTGATGCCCCACACGTTGTTCTTGTGGTGGCCATAGTCACGCAGCGTTTGCAGCAGCGCGGTCTTGCCGTTCAGTTCGCGCACCAGCGCATGAAACGCGGGCTCGCCGTTCTGCGGCTCCAGATAAACGAACTCGTTGACCAGCATCGATGCGCACAGCGGACCCGTCACGCGGTAGTACGTGGTGCCGGTTTTCGTGTCCTGCCAGCTTTCCATGCCCTTCGCGTGCCTGGTCCAGAAGTCTTGCGGCAGCGCGCGGATGCCCGTGTACAGCAGGTCGCTGTCCTCGAGCACCTGGTCGTTGAAGTAGTCTTCGGCGGGCAGACCGAGCGCATGCGCCTTGATCCGCATGTTGATGTCTTTCGACACCAGCACGACCTGGCGATCCGCGCGATCGCGCTGCAGCGCGCGCACGACGCCGAGGATCTGGTTGTCGGCCTTGCCTTCGGGCAGACCTTCGACCGGCTCGATCGCGGTCAGCCGGGTCTGGAAGTACAGCCGCCCGGACGCCTCGCGGCTGCCCAGACGCGCGAGCGAAATGCCGTCGGCCATGTCGCCCGCGTTCGCGACGAGCGCGTCGAGCGTGCGGCTCACCTGACGCGCGTTACGCGCGACTTCCGACATTCCCTTCTTGTGGTTGTCGAGCTCTTCCAACGTCATCATCGGCAGATAGACGTCGTGCTCCTCGAAGCGGAACAGGCAGCTCGGATCGTGCATCAGCACGTTGGTGTCGAGCACGAAAAGCTTCTGCACCTCGGCTGGCGTGGCGCCCGTGCCACGTTTCTTGCGCGTGGCGGCAGGGCTCGCTGCGGCGGGCGCGGCGGCTGTTTCGTCCGTGCGCTGCTTCGCGGCAGGCGCGCGTGCGACGACCGGCTGCGTTTCGGCCGCGTCGGCTTCGAGCTGCGCTCGCGCGGACGGAACCGGCTGCAACAGCGCGGCGGTCTGCCTGGTCTTGCGGCCGCGCGCGGGCGCGGGTTGCGCGGCGGGCGGCGACTCGACGGCGGGCACGGGCCACAACGTAGTGGCGGCGTTGGCAGCGTGCGCCATCGGTGTGGCGACATTGACGCGGCCGTAATCGGCCGACTCTGCGGATTCCCCTTCACGCGCCTGTTTTTTCGCGGTGGAGCGCGCGGGCGTGACGGCTTTGGCCTTGTATTCGTCAGGCGACAAAAGATTGCCGAGCTTGTTGGGGGGAGTAGGCAAAGGCATGGTTTCCCTCGGAATGATCGGGTCACATATCGTGCGCCGCCCGTCGCATTCTGACGATGCCCTCATGGGACATCGAGTTTGCGCAAGGAGGCGCGCATTCGGTCTAGAGATGCCGGTTCGCCTGGTTTTCGATAGGCTCCTTGACGGAAGCGCGTGAACCAATGAACGAACGGTCGCGCGCAATTAAAAAAGCCGCCGCCCCGGCATTCGGGGCAAGCGGCTCGACGATGATGCTCACGTTGCGCCTCACGCTCCGCACGGCACCGGTGGATCCGGTCAGGCGGCCGTCAGGGCTGGCGCAGCGGAGAACAATGTGGGGTGGACAGGCACTCATTGCGGGCCAATATAACGCGCATCAAAGCGCTTGTACAGCCTCCAGAATGTCGTCGACGTGGCCCGGCACTTTAACGCCGCGCCACTCCCGGCGCAGCACGCCATCGGCGTCGATGAGGAACGTGGAGCGCTCGATGCCCCGTACCTCTTTGCCATACATTTTCTTCATTTTGATGACGGCGAAGAGGGCGCACAGCGTTTCTTCCGGGTCGGAAATCAGCGGGAAGGGTAGTTCGAGCTTAGCCTTGAAGTTGTCATGCGAACGCAGGCTGTCGCGCGACACGCCGATCACTTCCGCGCCGGCTTTCTTGAACTTCGGATACAGATCGCGGAACTGCAACCCTTCGGTCGTGCAGCCCGGCGTGTTGTCCTTCGGATAGAAATACAGCACCACCTTCTTGCCCCGCAGCTTTGACAGCGTAATTTCGCCGCCCGTCGCGGCGGCGGTGAAGTCGGGGATGGGTTGGTCGACTGCGATGGACACGAGGTTCTCCGGTTATTGGGGCTGGCGTCGCTAGGTGCCGCGGCGTCGGCCGGACTGTCGTCGAGGTTGTTGTTGTTCGGGAATACGGTCGGCGCGCGGTTGTCCGATCGTCAGACCCGGCAAGGAAGCGGGCAACAGGCGGGCAACGGGCGGGCAACAAGCGGCGCGCCTTCTAACGACTCCCGCGTCGCGGGCCTTCAGGGCTGGACGATCAGTTCGCCGGAGCGTCCCGGAATCTCGCCCCACGCGACAGGGTACGATGGCAGCGTGTCGCGGTCTAGCGTGGCGTAGTAATCGCCCATCGTCGCGAACGTGTGGCCCTGGGCGCGCCAGCCTTCGAGCAACTGTTCGAAAACCGGCGCGAGTTTCTGTCCTTCGAGTTCCGCGTGCAGCGTGAACACCTGGTCGTGCGGATTTTTTTCAGTTTGTTTCAGCATCCACACGGCGACGTTGTGCGTATCGACACCATCGACACCGAGCACTTCGTCGAGCGTCGGGAGCGTGGTCGGCATCTGCACGTGCTTCAGCGTCCTGCCGTCGACCACCGGCAGATATGGCGAGTGGCCGCGACCGTCGGAAGCGTAGCGCATGCCCCACGCGTCGATCTGCTCGAACGCGTGGCCGTTCATCTGCCAGCCCGCGGCGCCGTGCGTGACGGGCGGCGCGCCGAATATCTCGATGAACCGCGCGTGGCTCCGCTGCATCTGCGCGACGGTCCACGCGCGATCTTTGGCGCGCACGTTGTCCTGCCAGTACACGTGATCCCACGTATGGATGCCGCACTCGAAGCCGGCTTCGTGGATCGCGCGCATCTCGGCCGCGGCCTTTGCGCCGATGTCCGGACCGGGCAGCAGCACGCCGTACATCAACTGCCTGACGCCGTAATGCTCGAGCACCGACGTGCGCGACACCTTCTTCAGAAAGCCCGGCCGCAGCACGCGGCGCATCGCCCAACCGGTGTGGTCGGGCCCGAGGCTGAACAGGAAGGTGGCGCGCGCCTTGAAGCGGTCGAAGATGCGCGCGAGATTCGGCACGCCTTCGCGGGTGCCGCGCAGCGTGTCGACGTCGATCTTCAGGACGATGCGAGCCAAGGACGCGCCCTTATTGCTGTTCGACGAGTGCGCGGGCTTCCGCGACGTGGCCGCGATACGCTTCGAAAATCTTGCGCAGCGCTTCGTCGAAAGTCGACGTGGGTGCCCAGCTGAGTTCCTGCTTCGTATTGTCGATCTTCGGCACGCGGTTCTGCACGTCCTGATAGCCGTTGCCGTAGTACGCGCCCGACGACGTTTCGACCAGTTGCACCTTCCTGGCCGAGTCCGCGTATTCGGGGAATTCGGCCGCGAGTGCCAGCATCTTGTGCGCGAGCTCACGCACCGAGAAGTTGTTGATCGGGTTGCCGATGTTGTAGATCTTGCCGGTGGCGACGCCGTTCTTGTTCTCGATGATCTTCATCAGCGCGCTGATGCCGTCGTCGATGTCCGTGAACGCGCGCTTCTGCGCGCCGCCATCGACGAGGCTGATGTTCTCGCCGCGCACGATGTGGCCGAGGAACTGCGTGACCACGCGGGAGCTACCTTCCTTCGGCGTGTAGATCGAGTCGAGGCCCGGGCCGATCCAGTTGAACGGGCGGAACAGCGTGAAGTTCAGGCCTTCCATGCCGTAGCCCCAGATCACGCGGTCCATCAACTGCTTCGAGCACGCGTAGATCCAGCGCGGCTTGTTGATCGGGCCGTACGACAGCTGCGATTCTTCCGGATCGAACTGCTCGTCCGTGCACATGCCGTAGACCTCGGAGGTCGACGGAAACACCAGATGCTTGCCGTACTTGACGGCTGAACGCACGATCGGCAGGTTCGCCTCGAAGTCGAGTTCGAACACGCGCAGCGGCTGCTTCACATACGTTGCGGGCGTGGCGATCGCGACGAGCGGCAGAATCACATCGCACTTCTTGACGTGATATTCGACCCATTCCTTGTTGATCGTGATGTCGCCTTCGAAGAAGTGCATCCGCTCATGATTGACGAGGTCGCCGAGACGTTCGGTCTGCATGTCCATCCCGAACACTTCCCAGTCGGTGGTTTCGAGAATGCGTTTGGACAGGTGATGGCCGATGAAGCCATTCACACCCAGAATCAGGACTTTTTTCATGAATGAGATTGGATGAGCTGGGCGAATTCCGCCGGACTGACGGCAGACTCGCCGCCGTCGTGCTGGTGCCGCAATTCGTGGATGTTGATCGCGCGGCCGTCGCCGCAGATCGCGAAAACGGCATTATCGCTTACGTGCAGGCCCGGGGGCAAATCCGAGCGGAGCGCGCCGGGCGCGGCCAGACGCGCGCGCGCGACGATGAAACGGCGCCCGTTCAGCTCGGTGAACGCGCCCGGATACGGCGGCGCGACCGCGCGGATCAGGTTGTAGACCTGTTGCGCGGACTGATTCCAGTCGATGCGGCCGTCTTCCGGTTTGCGCCCGCCGTAGTAGCTGCCATGCGCGAGATCGTTCGGCAGATGCGGCGCCTCGCCCGCGAGCAGCGCCGGCAGCACGCGCCACAGCGTTTGCTCGGCGGCGACCGTGACCTTGTCGAAGACCTGCGCGGCGGTGTCGTCGGGCAGGATCGGCACCGGTGTTTGCGCAAGGATCGCGCCGGCGTCGGGCTTCGCGGCCATTTCGTGCAGCGTTGCGCCGGTTTCGCTTTCGCCGTTGAGCACCGCCCAGTTGGTCGGCACGCGGCCACGATACTTCGGCAACAGCGAGCCGTGCATGTTGTAAGCGCCCCGTGCGGCGATCGCGAGCAGGTCGAGCGGCAACATGTGGCGGTAGTAGAACGAGAAGATGAAGTCCGGCCGCGCGGCGCTCACCGCGGCGCGCAGTTCGGGGCTCTTCGGATCGGCCGGCGTGACGACGGCAATGCCGTGCCCGGCTGCCACCGATGCGACGCTGCCGAACCAGATGTTCTCGCTCGGGTTGTCTTCGTGGGTCACGACGAGCGCGACCTCGACGCCGCGCGCGAGCAGCACCTGCAGGCAGCGCACGCCGACGTTGTGATACGCGAATACGACGGCGCGCGGCTTCATGGATGGTGTCCCTGGTCGGCGACCGGCACCGGCTGCACGCCTTGCACGACGGTCTGACGCGGCGCTTCGGCGACGGCCCCGCCGTCGCGTTGCTCGAGAATGGTCTGCACCAGATAACGCGGCCGCGCACGCACCTGCTGATAGATCCGGCCGATGTATTCACCGAGCAGGCCGAGCGCGAAGATGATCACGCCGAGCAGGAAGAACGTGATGGCGAACAGCGTGAACACACCTTGCACTTCCGCGCCGATGATGAAACGGCGAATCAGCAGCAGGACGAACAGCGCCGCAGACCCTAGCGACAGGATCACGCCGATGAACGACAGCCATTGCAGCGGCACCACCGAGAAGCCGGTGACGAGGTCGAAATTCAGACGGATCAGCGAGTACAGCGAGTACTTCGACTCGCCGGCGAAGCGTTCCTCGTGCGCGACCTCGATTTCCACCGGATTCTGCGCGAACGTGTACGCGAGCGCCGGGATGAACGTGTTGATTTCGCCGCAGCGGTTGATCGTATCGACGATATGGCGGCTGTAGGCGCGCAGCATGCAGCCCTGGTCGGTCATCTTGATGCGCGTGATGCGCTCGCGCAGATGATTCATCGCGCGCGACGCCTTGCGGCGCCACAGGCTGTCCTGGCGCTGCCGACGGATCGTGCCGACGTAGTCGAAACCTTCGCGCATCTTCGCGACGAGCTTGCCGATTTCCTCGGGCGGATTCTGCAGGTCGGCGTCGAGCGTGATCACGATGTCGCCGCGCGACTGCTCGAAGCCAGCGAGAATCGCCATGTGCTGGCCGTAGTTGCCGTTCAGCAGGATCACGCGCGTGGTGTCGGGGCGCGCGCGGAACTGCCCGGCGAGCAGCGCCGCGGATTTGTCGCGGCTGCCGTCGTTGATGAAGATCGCTTCATAACCGGTGCCGAGCGCGTCGAGCGCCGGATAGAGGCGCGCGAACAGCGCGGCCAGTCCGGCTTCCTCGTTGTACACCGGAATGATGATCGACACTTCCGGTGCGACGGCGCGATGTTCCGAATAAGTCATGTCCGCTTATTTTCCGTAGTGTTCGCAAATTTCGTTGACCGCGCGGCACACGCGCTCGACGTCGCCTTCGTTCATCAGCGTGAAGAGTGGCAGCGTGACGGTGGTGGCGCCGAAGCGCTCCGCGTGCGGGAACATGCCTTCCTTGAAGCCGCGCGCGCGGTACAGGGAAAACAGGTGCAGCGCCGGGTAGTGCACGCCCGAGCCGATGCCGCGCTCCTTCAGCTCGCCCATGAAGCCGGCGCGGTCGATCGACAGCTTTTCGAGCGGCAGCGTGATCTGGAACATGTGCCAGTTGCTGTTTTCGAAGTCCGCGGGCGGCAGGCCGACGCCGAGCCGAACGGCCGCGCCGCCTTCGAGTTGCGCGAAGTACGCGCGCACGAGCTTCTTGCGCTGCGCGATGAAGCGCTCGAGATGCGGCAGCTGGCCGAGGCCGACACGCGCGGCGACGTCGGTCAGGTTGTACTTGCCGCCGAGCACGTCGCAGTCCATGCCGTCGAAGCCGGTGCGCGTGATGCCCTGCAGCCGGTACTTCTGCGCGAGCACCGCTTCTTCCTCGTTGTTCAGCACCAGCGCGCCGCCTTCGACCGAGGTCAGGTTCTTGTTCGCGTGGAAGCTGAACGACACGATGTCGCCGAGCTTGCCGATGCGCTCGCCGTTCCAGGTGGAGCCGAATGCCTGCGCGGCGTCTTCGATCACGCGCAGCTCGTGCGCGCGGGCGATCCCGTACAGACGGTCCATGTCGACCGGCAGGCCCGACAGGAACACCGGCAGCAACGCCTTGGTGCGCGGCGTGATCGCTTTTTCGAGCAGGTCGAGATCGATGTTGCGCGTGATCGGGTCGATGTCGGCGAACACTGGCGTCGCGCCGGTTTCGAGGATCACGTTGCAGGTCGACACCCAGGTGGCCGGCGTCGTGATCACTTCGTCGCCGGGGCCGACGCCGGCGATGCGCAGGCCGATTTCGAGCGTCGCGGTACCGGAATTGAAGGTGCGCACCGGGCGGCCGCCGCAGAACTCGGACAGCGCGGCCTCGAACTTCTGGTTCTGCGGGCCGGTGGTGATCCAGCCGGAACGCAGCACGTCGGCGACGCCCTGGATCGTTTCCTCGTCGATCTCGGGTTTGACAAACGGCAAAAACGGGACTTGTGACTGGCTCATGAATGCATCGCTCGATTGAAAGGGGCGCCGCCCGACGGGCGCGAAGTAAACCACAAACTACCCGCAAACCCAAGGCCGCGGCTTAAAAAACGCAACCGCACAGCTTACCGCGGCCTACCTTACGTCACGCTTAGGCGGCGCGTGTGCCGCGCCGGTTCCTACGCGGGGCGCCGCGCCTAGCTGCGCGCGAGCACGACCACGCCGACGAGAATGATGCCGATGCCGACCAGCTTCTGCACCGACATCACTTCGCCGAACAGGTACCACGCGGCGATCGCGTTGACGACGTAGCCCAGTGACAGCATCGGATAGGCGATCGACACGTCCACGCGCGAGAGCCCGATGATCCACACCGCCACGCTGATCACGTAGCAGGCGAGTCCGCCGATGATCGGCGGCTGGGTTGCCAGCTTGAAGCCGATGGGCAGGATGTTCGCACGGGTGAATTCGAAGTGTCCAACGGCATTCGTGCCGGCCTTGAGCAGCAGCTGCGCGCCGGCATTCAGCGTGACGCCGGCCAGGATGCAGAACAGGGAAATCGGGTTCATCGAACGGTCTGGTTCTCGAAAGGGTTAGGGCTTTGCCGCGGGCGTGGAGACGGGGGCCGGCGTGGCCGATGCCGCGGGCCTCACTTCCACGACTGCCGAGGCGGCGTTAGCGGGGGTAGCGGGGGTAGCGGGCGCTGCTGCTGCCGCTGCGGCCGGGGCGGCGGCGGCAGCCGCGTCGGCGAGCGGCTTCATCACCACCACGCGGCGCGGATCGCGCGCGATCACCTGCATCGGCACGCCTTGCTTGACGAGGCGGTCGTAGGTCGGCGGCGGGATCAGCGCGAGCGCGTAGCGATCGGCCTTCCAGCGCTCGATCCACGCGTCGACCGTCGGCACCCATTTTTGCGGCTCGACGGACACGCCGAATGCGAGCTCGTCCGGGTGCGCGACCATGATCATCGTGTGGCCGATGTAGAACGGCAGCGTGTGGTCGAGCACGCCGACCGAGTAGAACGGCGTGTCGGGCGGCAGCTTCGCGAGCTCGGCCTTGATCGCGGGCGCGAGCGGCGCGCCGGAACTCAGGCGCCCGAACACGTCGTGGCCGGTGCCCGCGATGGTGCCGAGCAGCAGCCAGCCCGCGCCGAACGCGGCGAGGCTGCCGAGACCGACTCGCGCGTTGGCGCCCTGGCCGCCCTGGCCGCGGCGGTTCAGCCACAGCGCGAACAGCGTGAGCACGAACGCGACGGCTAGCGCGGCGAGCACCCACACGCGGTATTCGGCATACAGCTCGGCCGGATTGCGCGCGGTGCCGAAGCGCGGCAGGAACAGCGCCGCAAACGCGGCGACCACGAAAAACAGCGCGTAGCCCGCCAGATGCCGGCGCAGCTGCTCGCGCGTGACGAGCGGCAGATACATGCCGATCAGCATCGCGATCGGCGGCGCGATCGGCAGCGTGTAGGACAGCAGCTTCGAGTGCGACGCGCTGAAGAACAGGAAAATGAAGACGATCCACGTGAGCATCAGCGTGACCGGCGCGAAGCCGTTCGGCTGACGCGGCTGGCGCCACGCGTGGCGCACGCTTTGCACGGTTACCGACAGCCACGGCAGGAAGCCCACCAGCAGTACTGGCACGAAGTAGTAGAACGCGCCGGGGCGATTCTGCTCGGGCGTCAGATAGCGCTTGAACTGCTGAACGACGAAGAAGAAGTTCAGGAATTCCGGATTGCGCTGCTGCACGAGGACGAACCACGGCGTCACGATCGCGAAAAAAACCATCAGCCCGCTCACCAGATGCAGACGCTTCCACAGCGCCCAATCGCGCGCGATCAGCGTGTAGAGCACCAGCACCGCGCCCGGCAGGATCAGCCCGACCAGGCCCTTGGAGAGCACCGCCAGCGCCATCGACGCCCAGCACACCCACATCCAGCCGCGCACGCATGGGGGCCGCAGGTTCGGGCGCTGGGCGAGCAGCAGCGCGCACAGCGTGAGCGCCATCCAGAGCGACAGGCCCATGTCGAGCGTATTGAAGTGGCCCATCAGGTTCCAGTACGGCGAGCAGGCGAGCACGAGTGCCGCGAACACGCCGGTCGCCGCGTTGAACACGCGGGCGCCGGTAAAGCCGATCAGCAGCACGCCGGCGAAGCCCGTCAGCGCGGTGTAGAGGCGCGCCTGCCATTCGCCGATGCCGAACCACGCGAACGTCAGCGCGTTCGCCCAGGTTTGCAGCGGCGGCTTCTCGAAGTACTTGTAGGCGTTGTAGCGCGGCGTGATCCAGTCGCCGGTCAGGAACATTTCGCGCGCCATTTCGGCGTAGCGGCCTTCGTCGCTCGGCAGCAGATGGCGCCAGCCGAGCGGCACGAACCAGATCACGGCGAGAACCAGCACCAGCAACAGGATCGCGGTGCGATTGAGCGGTAGCCTCGACGGCGTATCGTTCATGAAATATCAACCCTTCTTGTTATCGACGGCGCGCGCACGGGCGCGCCGCGGGGGGCCAGAACCGGGCCGGCCGGGTGCGCCGGCGCCGGGCACGCTCAGGCCTCGATCAGCAACGCGGCCGCGACCTTGCGGCCCTCGGCCATCAGAATGTTGTAGGTGCGGCAGGCGGCCTTGAAGTCCATCGTTTCTACGCCGATGCGTTTCGCGGTCAGCGCGGCGGTCAGGCGCGGGTGCGGAAAGCGCAGCCGCTCGCCGCTGCCGAACACGACCACTTCGGGCGCGGCGTCGACCAGCATCGCGAAATGCTCGGCGCTCAACTGCTCGAACGACGAGACGGGCCAGGGAATGACCGGCGCGTCCGGCAGCACGAGAATACTGCCCGGGTGACGCACCAGATTGATTTCGACGTAGTCGGCGCCGTAGCCGGTAACGGTATTGAGCGCGCCGCTGGAATCCTGATGTAATTTCAAATTGGTTTTCCGAAGTCGTCGTGAGACGTCATGCGTGTTGCCGGCCTGGCTGCACGTCGCACAGGCCGCGCGGTTCGACGCGTGTGACACACGAGAAGGCCGAAAAGGCTTGCCGATGCGGGTGGTGCATTGCGGAAGTCGGCCAAAATCCGCTAAATTATAACTTTTTAGCCGCCTTGCGGCGCCCCTCGCTCAAGTGCCGCCACAAGCCGCGCTGTGCGCATCGGCGTGGCCCACCGGCTACCTGGGTTGGCATCGCCCGCTTTCGCTGCGTTTTTTTCCACGCCGGAACCCGGAAAGCCGCGGCCGCTCGACAGTTCGACCCCATTTCGCGACTGGCCGCCGTCGCCGGCGCCGCGTCCGAATTCCCCGTAGCGGTGAATCCGAGCGGCCCGGCGTCGTCAGCCAGGCCCCGTTTGCCCAAGGTTTGCCCCAGCCATCAACCAGGATGAAGTGCCCGCCGTGAAACCAATTCTCAAATCCAACAAGTTGTTGAATGTCTGCTACGACATTCGCGGGCCCGTCCTCGAACATGCGAAGCGGCTCGAAGAAGAGGGTCACCGCATCATCAAGCTGAACATCGGCAATCTGGCACCGTTCGGCTTCGAGGCGCCGGACGAGATCATTCAGGACATGATCCTGAACCTGCCCAGTTCGTCGGGCTACTCCGACTCGAAGGGCGTGTTCGCCGCGCGCAAGGCGATCATGCACTACACGCAGCAAAAGGGCGTGCACGGCGTCGAACTGGACGACGTCTACATCGGCAACGGCGCGTCCGAGCTGATCGTGATGGCGCTCCAGGGCCTCGTCAACGACGGCGACGAAGTGCTGCTGCCCGCGCCCGATTACCCGCTGTGGACCGCCGGCGTGAGCCTCGCGGGCGGCACGCCGGTGCACTACATCTGCGACGAGTCGAATAGCTGGATGCCCGACCTCGATGACATCCGCGCGAAAATCACGCCGAACACGCGCGCGCTGGTCGTGATCAACCCGAACAACCCGACCGGCGCGCTGTACTCGGACGAACTGCTGCTCGGCCTGATCGAGATCGCGCGCCAGCACGGCCTCGTGATCTTCGCCGACGAGGTGTACGACAAGATCGTCTACGACGGCAAGACGCACACGTCGCTGGCGTCGCTGTCCGAAGACGTGCTGACCGTCACGTTCAACAGCCTGTCGAAGAGCTACCGCTCGTGCGGCTATCGCGCCGGCTGGATGGCCATTTCGGGCCTGACCGGCGAGAACCGCCGGCTCGCGAAAGACTATCTGGAAGGGCTCGGCATTCTCGCGTCGATGCGGCTGTGTCCGAACGTGCCCGGCCAGTACGCGATCCAGACCGCGCTCGGCGGCTATCAGAGCATCAACGACCTGATCGTGCCGGGCGGGCGCCTGTACAAGCAGCGCGAGCTCGCCTACGACATGCTGACGGCGATCCCCGGCGTGAGCTGCGTGAAGCCCGAGGCGGCGCTGTACATGTTCCCGCGCCTCGACCCGAAGGTGTATCCGATCCAGAACGACCAGCAGTTCATCCTCGACCTGCTGCTCGAAGAGCGCGTGCTGCTCGTGCAGGGCACTGGCTTCAACTGGAAGACGCCGGATCACTTCCGTGTCGTGTTCCTGCCGAACGTCGACGACCTCGCGGATTCGATCAACCGGATCGCGCGCTTCCTCGACGGCTACCGCAAACGTCACACAGCCTGAGCCGGCCTCGCGTACGATGTGGCGCCTGATGTGTCAAATGAGGCGCGCCGCTCGTGCCACCCCCGACACCCTTTTCAAACCTCTACTAGAAACACACGCTGCATGGAACCGATCAAAGTTGGACTGCTGGGCTTCGGCACGGTAGGCAGCGGGACCTTCACGGTACTGCGCCGCAATCAGGAAGAAATCAAACGTCGCGCGGGTCGCGGCATCGAGATTGCGCGCATTGCCGTGCGCAACCCGGCCAAGGCGACCGCGGCGCTCGGCGGCGAAGCCGGCAGCGTGGCGCTGACCGATGACTTCAACGCGGTCGTCGACGATCCTTCGATCGCGATCGTCGCGGAAATGATCGGCGGCACCGGTATCGCGCGCGACCTCGTGCTGCGCGCGATCAACAACGGCAAGCACGTGGTCACCGCCAACAAGGCGCTGCTCGCGGTGCATGGCACGGAGATTTTCGAGGCGGCGCGCGCGAACGGCGTGATGGTAGCGTTCGAGTCGGCGGTGGCGGGTGGCATTCCGATCATCAAGGCACTGCGCGAAGGGCTGACGGCGAACCGCATCCAGTACATCGCGGGCATCATCAACGGCACGACGAACTACATCCTGTCGGAGATGCGTGACCGTGGGCTCGATTTCGCGACCGCGCTGAAGGCCGCGCAGGAGCTCGGCTACGCGGAAGCCGACCCGACCTTCGACATCGAGGGCGTCGACGCGGCGCACAAGGCGACGATCATGAGCGCGATCGCGTTCGGCGTGCCGGTGCAGTTCGACCGCGCGTACGTCGAAGGCATCAGCAAGCTCGCCGCGATCGACATCAGATACGCCGAGGAGCTCGGCTACCGCATCAAGCTGCTCGGCATCACGCGACGCACCGACAAGGGCATCGAGCTGCGCGTGCACCCCACGTTGATTCCGGAAAAGCGCCTGCTCGCGAATGTGGAAGGCGCGATGAACGCGGTCGTCGTGCATGGCGACGCGGTCGGCACGACGCTGTACTACGGCAAGGGCGCGGGCGCCGAGCCGACGGCTTCCGCCGTGGTCGCCGATCTCGTCGACGTGACGCGTCTGCATACGGCCGACCCCGAGCACCGCGTGCCGCATCTGGCATTCCAGCCGGACAGCCTGTCGAACACCCCGATCCTGCCGATCGAAGAAGTCACGAGCGGCTACTACCTGCGTTTGCGCGTCGCCGACGTGACCGGCGTGCTCGCCGACATCACGCGCATTCTGGCGGACACCGGCATTTCGATCGACGCGCTGCTGCAAAAGGAATCGGAGCTCGTCGACGCGAACGGCAAGGGCGAAACCGACATTCTGCTGATCACGCACGAGACGGTCGAAAAGCAGGTCAACGCCGCGATCAGGTCGATCGAGGCGCTCGAGACCGTCGTCTCGCAAGTCACGAAGCTGCGCATGGAAGCGCTGAACTAGGCCGAACTATGAACTACCTCTCCACGCGCGGCGCCGGAGCCGGCGAGCGCCATACCTTCTCCGAGATCCTGCTCGGCGGTCTCGCGAAAGACGGCGGCCTGTATCTGCCGGCCGACTATCCGCGGGTCACCGCGGACGAACTCACGCGCTGGCGCACGCTGCCGTACGCGGATCTCGCCTTCGAGATCCTGTCGAAGTTCTGCGACGACATTCCCGCCGACGACCTGCGCGCACTGACGCGCAAGACCTACACGGCGGCGACCTACTGCAACGTGCGCGACGACGAAAGCGCCGCGCAGATCACGCCGCTGAAGACGCTCGGCGTCGAAGACGGCGCGCCGCTGTCGCTGCTCGAACTGTCGAACGGTCCGACGCTCGCGTTCAAGGACATGGCAATGCAGCTGATCGGCAACCTGTTCGAGTACGCGCTCGCGAAGCATGGCGAAACGCTGAACATTCTCGGCGCGACGTCGGGCGACACCGGCAGCGCCGCTGAATACGCGATGCGCGGCAAGAAGGGCATCCGCGTGTTCATGCTGTCGCCGCACAAAAAGATGAGCGCGTTCCAGACCGCGCAGATGTACAGCCTGCAAGACCCGAACATCTTCAACCTCGCGGTGCAAGGCGTGTTCGACGACGCGCAGGACATCGTGAAGGCGGTGTCGAACGATCACGCGTTCAAGGCGAAGTACAAGATCGGCACGGTCAATTCGATCAACTGGGCGCGGGTCGTCGCGCAGGTCGTCTATTACTTCAAGGGCTACTTTGCCGCGACGAAGTCGAACGCCGAGCGCGTGTCGTTCACGGTGCCGTCGGGCAACTTCGGCAACGTGTGCGCGGGTCATATCGCGCGCATGATGGGTCTGCCGATCGAGAAGCTCGTCGTCGCGACCAACGAGAACGACGTGCTCGACGAGTTCTTCCGCACTGGTATTTACCGCGTACGCAAGGCGGCCGAGACGTATCACACGAGCAGCCCGAGCATGGACATCTCGAAGGCATCGAACTTCGAGCGCTTCGTGTACGACCTGCTCGGCCGCGATCCGGCGCGCGTGCTGCAATTGTTCCGCGACGTCGAGGAGAAGGGCGGTTTCGATCTCGCGGCAAGTGGCGACTTCGCGCGCGTAAGGGAGTTCGGTTTCGTGTCGGGCAGCAGCAGCCACGACACCCGCGTCGACACGATCCGCGACGTGTTCCAGCGTTACGACACGATGATCGACACGCACACGGCCGACGGCGTGAAGGTCGCGCGCGAGCATCTGCAGCCCGGCATTCCGATGATCGTGCTCGAGACCGCGCAGCCGATCAAGTTCGGCGAGACGATCCGCGAGGCGCTGCTGCGCGAGCCGGAGCGGCCGGCGGCGTTCTCGGGGCTCGAGTCGCTGCCGCAGCGCTTCGAGGTCGTGCCCGCGGATGCGCAGCGGGTGAAGGACTTCATCGTCGCGAATACCGGCGAATAAGGGCGAGCGGGCCGCGTGAGCCGTTTTACGGCTCACGCGGGATGCCGCGTCGCTTCACGTTGATCGACGCTCACGCCCGCACTACGAGAAAACGCTGGCCGCACCCTCCGCGGCCACGCATCGAAAAACACCAAAAGCTCCCCATAACGCCCGGCCGCCCAGGCTAACGGCATCGGCCGCTACAATGTTCTTTTAACCTGCGGCTTCCACCCTCCAGATGTCCACACCCACGCCCCGCGCCCCGATGCTCGCCACTGCCGATGCGCTGGCGATCCTGCTCGACGCCGCGCGCGCGCTCGACGGTATCGAAACGCTGCCGACGCTCGACGCGCTGAATCGCGTGCTCGCCACCGACGTCACGTCGCCGCTCGACGTGCCGCCGATGAACACGAGCGCGATGGACGGCTACGCGGTCCGCATCGCCGATCTCGCGCACGGCAGCCGCCTGACGGTCTCGCAACGCATTCCGGCCGGCCATGCGCCGACGCCGCTCGCGCCCAACAGCGCGGCACGCATCTTCACCGGCGCGACGGTGCCCGCCGGCGCGGACGCGGTCGTGATGCAGGAGCAGACCGAGGCGGCTGGCGACGAGGTGACGATCGTGCATCGTCCGCAGGCGGGCGAGTGGATCACCGCACAGGGCGCCGATATTCGCGCGGGCTCGGTGATCCTGCCGGCCGGCACGCGGCTCACGCCGCAGGCGTTGGGACTTGCCGCGTCGGTCGGATGCGCGCGGCTCGAGGTGCGCCGCCGCGTGAAAGTCGCCGTATTCTTCACCGGCGACGAACTGACGATGCCCGGCGAGCCGCTGAAGCCCGGCGCGATCTACAACTCGAATCGCTTCACGCTGCGCGGCCTGCTCGAGAAGCTCGGCTGCGACGTGACCGACTATGGCATCGTCGCCGATCAACTCGACGCGACCCGCGCGACGCTGCGCGAAGCCGCCGAGGCGCACGATCTGATTCTCACCTGCGGCGGCGTGTCGGTCGGCGAGGAGGATCACGTGAAGCCGGCGGTGGAGGCCGAAGGGCGTCTGTCGATGTGGCAGATCGCCATGAAGCCGGGCAAGCCGCTCGCGTTCGGCGCGGTGCGGCGTGGTGCGGGTGGTGCGGGTGGTGCAAATGGGGGCGAGCCGGCCGAAACGTTTTTCATCGGCCTGCCCGGCAATCCGGTGTCGAGCTTCGTGACGTTCCTGCTGTTCGTGCGTCCGTTCGTACTGCGGCTGGCCGGCGTGCAGGCGGTCGCGCCGCGCGCGCTGTCGCTGCGCGCGGACTTCACGCAGGGCAAGGTCGATCGCCGCAACGAGTTCCTGCGCGCGCGCGTCAACGTGGCGGGAGGGCTCGATCTGTTTGCCAATCAGAGTTCGGCCGTGTTGACGTCGACCGTGTGGGGCGACGGTCTGATCGACAATCCGCCGAACCATGCGATCAGCGCCGGCGAAACCGTGCGCTTCATTCCGTTTTCCGAACTGTTGAACTGAGGCCGGTCGTCCGCGGCATGCGCGGCGTAGACCGGCGGTATCCCGATGAAGATTGAACTCCGATACTTTGCGAGCGTGCGTGAAGCGCTCAATACGTCCGCCGAAAGCGTCGAGGTGCCCGACGGCATCGCGACCGTCGGCGATGTGCGCGCGTGGCTGCGCGTGCGTGGCGGCATCTGGGCCGAGACGCTCGCCGAAGGCCGCGCGCTGCGCATGGCCTGCAACCACGTGATGACCGGCGCGAGCGCTCGCATCACCGAGGGCTGCGAGGTCGCGTTCTTTCCGCCCGTCACCGGCGGCTGAACCGCGCTCTCGCACATCACGTTCACGCCAGCGACAAAAGCCCTCAGGAGCCGTCCATGCCCGTTCGCGTCCAGACCGAAGACTTCGACCTCAGCGCCGAGGTGGCCGCGCTGCGCGCGCGCAATCCGAGGATCGGCGCGCTCGCGTGCTTCGTCGGCACCGTGCGCGATCTCAACGAGGGCAGCGCGGTCGAGACGATGGAGCTCGAGCATTATCCGGGCATGACGGAGAAGTCGCTCGAGGCGATCGTCGAGCGTGCGCGCGAACGCTGGCCGGGCATCGAGGTGCTGATCGTGCATCGCGTCGGCAAGCTGTATCCGCTCGATCAGATCGTGCTCGTTGCGACGACGGCCGCGCATCGCGGCGACGCGTTTGCGTCGTGTGAATTCGTGATGGACTATCTGAAGACCGAAGCGCCATTCTGGAAGAAGGAGAAAACCGACGCGGGCGAGCGCTGGGTCGACGCGCGCGTGACCGACGATGCCGCGCTCGCGCGCTGGGGAATCGATTCGGGAAATCGGACTCCGGAGTAAACGAGTCGCGGGCCGCGGAGTTGCGACGGCGCACGCGGCGTCTTTGTGTGAGGGGCGTCGGCGCCGGCCGACGTTCACTCGTCCCGCGAGCGTCCGATGATCGGCACCGGGAACGGCTCCCCAGCCGGCCGCGACGGATGCTCGCCATCGTCTTCAACGTCGCCATCTCGCGGCCGACGCTTCGGCGCCACCCGCTCGAGCAGCGCCTGCTGCTCCGGCGGGATCTTGTAATCCCAGCCGAAACGGCTCAGTTGCAGACTCTGCGCGATCCGCAGCGCCGGCTCCATGAAACGGACCGCCGCGGCCGGCTGATAGCGCGATTCGACCGTATCGAGGAACAGATACAGCCAGCGGCTGAAATGCTGCGGCTCGATGCCTTCGAGCGGCTGATGCGCCTGCTGCACGTTGCCGCGATACTGCTTCGCGCCGAGCACGAGGCTGCTCCAGAATGTGCACATCTTCGGCAGATGGTCGTCCCACCGGCCCGCGAGCTTCGCGTCGAAGACCAGACCGAGCAGCGGGTCGGCACGCACGCGATCGTAAAAGCCATAGACGAGGTCGCCGATATTGGCGTTGGTGGGTTCGGCCGCGCGTTCGACCGGCGGCGCGGCGGGGAAAGACGGATTCATGCGGATTCCAGAAAATTGCGGTTGCCGATGACGGCTGAACTGAACTTTGCCCCCCCGTTTTTCTAACAAACGGTTGATGCGGAAAAAGCTACTATTGCTATCCGAAACAGTTTTGCAACGCGATTCGCGGAACGTCGCCCGCCGGCCAGTCATGCCCGCCAGTCATGTTAGGGCGTAGCGCTCGTTCCCGGCAACTCTTGCGTCGACGCGGTTATCGGGACGTTCAAGGCACTTGCTCGCAGCCTTTCAAGCTATACCGGGACCTATGAGACTTACCGACTATACGGATTACGCGCTGCGCGTGCTGTTGTACCTCGCGGTGCGGGGCGACGGATTATCGACGATTCAGGACATTTCGCAAGCCTACGGCATCTCGAAGAACCATCTGATGAAGGTCGTGCAGCAGCTGGGCGAGCTCGGCTGGGTCGAAACCGTGCGCGGCCGCAACGGCGGCTTGCGGCTCGGCGCGCAATCGCTGTCGCTGACCGTCGGCGACGTGGTGCGGGTCACGGAAAGCGACTTTGCGCTGGTCGGCTGTCTGCCGGACCGGCAGGGCCAACAGCGGCCTTGCGTCATCACGACGCAGTGCCGGCTGCGTGGCGCGTTGCAGGCGGCGAACCTCGCTTTTCTCGCCGAGCTCGATCGTTTTACGATCGGCGAAGTCGCGCAACCGAAAAGTCCGCTCGCGGCGTTGCTCGGGTTAGGCTCCACGATTCAGATGGTGCCGGCGCCGATTACGGTGGTATCGGATAGCACGCGCGGCGGCAGTCCGGCGACGCTGGGCCACAAGAACTAGAACATCCGGCCGGCTCCCGGGTGCGCAAACCCGCCCGGCCGCGCCACTGGGGAAGGATCGCGGCAGTTCTTGCGCTCAAATGTCAAATAGTTGCGACCGAGGCCAAAAAAGCGCTTGAAACCCTAATAAAACGCCTCATTTTGGTGGTAATCGAAATTGGAGGTCTCTTGATGAGAATCGACAAACTCACCACTAAATTCCAGGAAGCGCTCGCGGACGCCCAGAGTCTGGCGGTTGGCCACGACAATCAGTACATCGAACCCGTCCACGTGCTCGCGGCACTCGTCGCGCAGCAGGACGGCTCCGCTCGCTCGCTGCTGTCGCGCGCCGGCGTGCATGTACAACCTCTACAAACCGCACTGAACGACGCGGTCACGCGGCTGCCCCAAGTGCAAGGCACCGATGGCAACGTGCAGATCGGCCGCGAACTGACCGGTCTGTTGAACCAGGCCGACAAGGAAGCGCAGAAGCTCAACGACACGTTCGTCGCGAGCGAAATGTTCCTGCTCGCGGTCGCCGACGACAAAGGCGAGGCCGGCCGTCTCGCGCGCGAGCATGGGTTGTCGCGCAAGGCGCTCGAAACCGCGATCGCCGCGGTGCGCGGCGGCTCGCAGGTGCATAGCCAGGACGCCGAAAGCCAGCGCGAAGCGCTGAAGAAATACACGATCGACCTGACCGAGCGCGCCCGCGCAGGCAAGCTCGACCCCGTGATCGGCCGCGACGACGAAATCCGCCGTTCCATTCAGATCCTGCAGCGCCGCACCAAGAACAACCCGGTGCTGATCGGCGAGCCGGGCGTCGGCAAGACCGCGATCGTCGAGGGGCTCGCGCAGCGCATCGTCAACGGCGAAGTGCCGGAAACGCTGAAGAACAAGCGCGTGCTGTCGCTCGACATGGCCGCGCTGCTCGCGGGCGCCAAGTATCGCGGGGAGTTCGAGGAGCGCCTGAAGGCGGTGCTCAACGACATCGCGAAGGACGAAGGGCAAACCATCGTCTTCATCGACGAGATTCACACGATGGTCGGCGCCGGCAAGGCCGAAGGCGCGATGGACGCGGGCAACATGCTGAAGCCGGCGCTCTCGCGCGGCGAGCTGCATTGCGTCGGCGCGACCACGCTCGACGAATACCGCAAGTACATCGAAAAGGATGCCGCGCTCGAGCGCCGTTTTCAGAAGGTGCTGGTGGACGAGCCGTCGGTCGAGGCGACCATCGCGATCCTGCGCGGTCTGCAGGAGCGCTATGAGCTGCACCACGGCGTCGACATCACCGACCCGGCGATCGTCGCGGCCGCCGAGCTGTCGCATCGTTACATCACGGACCGCTTCCTGCCCGACAAGGCGATCGATCTGGTCGACGAAGCCGCGTCGAAGATCAAGATGGAAATCGACTCGAAGCCGGAGGAGATGGATCGGCTCGACCGTCGTCTGATCCAGCTGAAGATCGAACGCGAAGCGGTGAAGAAAGAGAAGGACGAAGCGTCGCAGAAGCGTCTGCAGCTGATCGAAGAGGAAATCGAGCGGCTCAACCGCGAATATTCGGACCTCGATGAAATCTGGACCGCGGAAAAAGCGGCGGTGCAAGGCAGCGCGCAGCTGAAGGAAGAGATCGAGAAGACGCGTGCGGAAATCGTGCGTCTGCAGCGTGAGGGCAAGCTCGAGAAGGTGGCCGAGTTGCAGTACGGCAAGCTGCCGGGTCTCGAGGCGCAGCTGAAGGAAGTCACGCGCGCCGAGGCCGAGGAGCAGAACAGTCCGAAGCGTCCGCGTCTGTTGCGCACGCAGGTCGGCGCGGAAGAAATCGCCGAGGTCGTGTCGCGGGCCACCGGCATTCCGGTGTCGCGCATGATGCAGGGCGAGCGCGAAAAGCTGCTGCAGATCGAGTCGAAGCTGCATGAGCGCGTGGTCGGCCAGGACGAGGCGATCAGCGCGGTCGCCGATGCGATTCGCCGCTCGCGCGCGGGTCTGTCGGACCCGAACCGTCCGTATGGCTCGTTCCTGTTCCTCGGGCCGACCGGCGTCGGCAAGACCGAGCTGTGCAAGGCGTTGGCGGCGTTCCTGTTCGATTCGGAAGAGCATCTCATCCGTATCGACATGAGCGAGTTCATGGAGAAGCACAGCGTCGCGCGTCTGATCGGCGCGCCGCCGGGTTACGTCGGCTACGAGGAGGGCGGTTATCTGACCGAGGCCGTGCGCCGCAAGCCGTATAGCGTGATCCTACTCGACGAAATCGAGAAGGCGCATCCGGACGTGTTCAACGTGCTGCTGCAGGTGCTCGACGACGGCCGCATGACCGATGGCCAGGGCCGCACCGTCGACTTCAAGAACACGGTGATCGTGATGACCTCGAACCTCGGTTCGCAGGTCATCCAGGCGATGGTCGGCGAGCCGCAGGAAGCCGTGAAGGACGCCGTGTGGGAAGAGGTGAAGCTGCACTTCCGGCCCGAGTTCCTGAACCGGATCGACGACGTCGTCGTGTTCCACGCGCTCGATCGCTCGAACATCCAGTCGATCGCGCGGATCCAGTTGCAGCGTCTGCACGAGCGGCTCGCGAAGCTCGACATGCAGCTGGTGGTGTCGGACGCGGCGCTCGAGCACATCGGCAAGGTCGGCTACGACCCGCTGTTCGGTGCGCGGCCGCTGAAGCGCGCGATCCAGCAGGAGATCGAGAACCCGATCGCGAAGCTGATTCTGGCCGGCAAGTTCGGTCCGAAGGATGTAATTCCGGTCGAAGTGCACGACGGCAAGCTGCTGTTCGAGCGCGTCGTGCACTGAAGGCGATGGCTTGATGATGCGAAGGGACGACGGCAGGCGAGTCGTTCCCGCCAACGTTAAGAAACCGGCAACGAAGGTGACTTCGTTGCCGGTTTTCTTTTGCCCGCCGATTTCAAACCGGTGGCATCACCGTGGAGCGAAGGTCTCTGCAAGCCGCCAGCGCATGGAGCACAGCGTGCTTAAGCGTTGCCCTTGTTGCCGAGCAGCGCCGACAGGCCGCCGAGCGCGCCGAGCACCGTGGTCGCGTTCAGCTTGCCATCGGCCGGCACTTCGCCTTCCGGCGTGGCCGCGTTGACGACGTGCGGCAGGATCTGCGACAGCAGACCCGTCACCTGATCCGGCTGGACGCCGGCCTTGGCGGCGAGACCGGTCACGGCTTCCGAGCCCAGCACGTTATGCAGCGTGTCGGGTGCGATCGGCTGGTTTTCGCCATTGCCGACCCACGACGACACGACGTCGCCGAGGCCCTTTTCCTGGAAGCGCTGGATCAGGCCGTTCAGGCCACCAGGCTGGTTGTTGACGAATTCGAGCGCGGCGGCGATCAGCGCTGGCTGGCCGCCGCCTTCTGGCGATTTGCCAAGCAGGGAACCGATGGTGTCGAGTAGGCTCATGACGGTCTCTCTTCAATGCCGGCGCGTATGACGGCCGGGCGGGTGACGTCGACGCGCGGTTGCGTGTCGCGGTGAAACGCAGGGCGGCAGCCCCGCCGGCATCATGCGCCGGACGCAGCCGCGGCGGATGCCGCCTTGCTCTTCTTCGCTTTCTTCTTCGAAGCCTTGGTGCCGGACGCGTCGGCCGGTGCGCTAGCCGCGACGGCCGGAGCCGAAGCGGCTGCCGCTTCGGATCCTGCGGCCTTGTCCTTCTTCTTCGACTTCGACGGCTTCGCGGCCGAGGCGGGGGCAGCCGCGGCCGGCGCTGCCGTCGTGGCAGCGGGCGCGGCGGCGGTGGTTGCCGCGGGAGCCGCCGGTGTGGTCTTCGTGGCCGACTTGGTGGACGTCTTCGCGCCGGTCGGCGGTGCCGACGAGCCGTTGATCGTCAGTCCGGCCGCTTCGAGGTTCTCGACCGATTTCTGGCCGATGCCCTTCACACGCGCGGCGAGATCGTCGGCGTTCTTGAACGGGCCGTTTTTGGCGCGTTCGTCGAGAATCGCTTTCGCATGCACGGGGCCGATGCCCTTGACCGATTCGAGCGCGGCCTGATCGGCGGTATTCACTTCCACGGCCGCGGCAAATCCGGCCGACAGCGACAAAGCCACAGCGACGCAAAGCATGAAAAGCTTCTTCAGCATGGCAAGCACTCCATTGAGGGCAAAAAGTTAGCCGGGAACGGACGACCTATCCTGTCAGCGGGCGCTGCGTTTAAGCATAGGACAAATCGCAGGCCCGATTTGAGATAGCGGACGATTTATACCGATCGATTGATGACAAGTAAATCCGCCACACAATATTTAAAGCTTTTAGCGGCATGCAGTGCCGGTGAATTTATCGGTCGATATCGATCGCGATAACTCGTCTGCGATAAAGAATGAGCAACACAAAGGAATGACAGCGTCCGACGCTTGACTTAGAGTGCACTCGAAGTCCTAACCTGAGTCCGTCATGTCGAAACACTCAACCGCGCTCACCATCGGTCAGGTCGCCGAAACGATCGGCGTGTCCACGCACACGCTGCGCTATTACGAACAGGCCGGCCTGATCCGGCCGGTCGGACGCACGCAGACGGGGCATCGGCTGTACTCGCCCGCCGATCTCGACTGGTTGTGCTTCGTGATGCGTCTGAAGGCAACGGGCATGTCGATCTCCGGCATGCAGCAGATCGCCGCGCTGCGCGCGCAAGGCCATCCGACGATGCGCGCACGCCGCGACCTGCTGGTTGCGCATCGCACCGCGCTGCTCGCGCGGATCGCCGATCTGCAGAGCAACCTCGGCGCGATCGACGACAAGATCGCGTACTACGAGGCGGCCACGAGCGGCGCGCTTGAGCCCGACCCGGCACGACAGGACGACGAAGCCTCGTCGCCCTCACACCCCGATAAGGACTCGCAATGGACTACGCACACAACGACCGCTACGCGCGGGGCTGGGACAAGCTCAGGGAAATCGACGGTTCGGCGGGCGAGCAGGTAATCGCCGCGCTCGCGCCCGTCGCGCCGGAATTCGGACGCCTGTTGATTGAATTCGGCTTCGGCGACATCTACAGCCGGCCGCAGCTCGATCTGCGCACGCGTGAGATTGCGACGATCGCATCGCTCGCGACCCTCGGCTGCGCGCAGCCGCAGCTGAAGGTCCATATCGAGGCGGCGCTGAACGTCGGCTGCACGCGCGAGCAGATCGTCGAGGTGTTCATGCAGATGGCGCTTTATGCGGGCTTTCCGGCCGCGCTCAATGCGCTGTTCGCGGCGCGGGAAATTTTCGAGGCCAAGGATCGGGAGGGGCAGGCCGCATACGCGGCGTGAGCGGGCTGAGCTGCGTGGGGAACGGAAAGGCGGATGCAGAACAGGTCGTCTCTCACTCCGGCTTGGGCGCAACTGACGGTCCGGTCGGTGCTATTCGTGGCCTTCCCAACCCTCCATCCCCTCAAACAGCCGAATCAACCAGCGCCGCCGCAGCCTCGCGCAAATAGCGCTGGCTCACGAATCGCCAGTACACGAGCAAGCCGAGCCCGGCAATCGCGAGACTTGCGGTATTCGCGACCCAGAAGCCGCGCGCGCCGGTCAGCCAGGGCGGCGTGAGGCCGGTCGTATCGAAGCCGAGAGCATAGCCGCCGCCGAGCCCGACTCCCCACAGCGCCACCGCATAGATGATGGTCGGCACGACCGCGACCTTGTAGGCGCGCAGCACGAACGCGGTCGAGATCTGCAACGCGTCGAACAGGTGGTAGCAGGCGACGATCAGCACCAGCGGCAACGCCTTCGCCGCCACCTGCGCGTTCGTCGTATAGCCGTCGACGATATACGGCCGCAGCACGAGCACGAGCGCGCCATAGCAGCACGCGATCGCAACCGCCATCGCGATGCCGTGACGCGACAGCGTGCGCGCCGCCTGCGGCCGATGCGCGCCGAGCGCCTGCGCGACCAGCGTCGACGACGCGATGCCGATCGACAGTGGCGTCATATAGAGCACCGCGCCGACGTTGCCGGCGATCTGGTGCCCGGCGAGCGTCGTCGTGCCGAAACGCGCGATGAAAAGCGCCATGAAGGTGTACGACGTGACCTCGATCAGATACGACAGCCCCATTGGAATACCGAGCCGCAGTTGCGCGGCCTGGCGCTTCCAGACCGGCCAGCAGAAGTGCGTGAAGATGCCGAGTGCCTTGAAATCGTCGACGCGCGCGAGCAGCAGCATGCCGAGCGCCGCGAGTGCCCAGTTGAGCAGCGTGCTCGCGAGCGCGCAGCCCGGACCGCCCAGCGCGGGCACGCCGAGGCCGCCGAAAATGAACCAGGTATTGAGCGGAATTTTCAGCAGCAGCGCGGCGATCTGCAGGAACATCACGAGCCGCGGTTTGGCGAGCGCATTGGCAACGGAGCCGTAGACCCGGAAGGCGAGGCCGGCGGGCAGCCCGAACGCGAGAATCCGCAGGTACGCGAGCGTGCGCTCGTGCAGCGCGTCGGGCACCCGCGACAACGCCAGCAGCGCTCCGGGGAAGAACAGGATCAGAAAGCCGATCACGGTCAGCGCGGCGGCAAGCCACCATGACTGGCGGACCTCTTCGCCGATCTCGCCGTAGCGACGCGCGCCGTACAGTTGCGCGGTGATCGGCTGCAGCGCGGTCAGGATGCCGGTCAGGCCGATATAGACCGAGACGTAGATCGACGAGCCGAGGCCGAGCGCGGCCAGATCGACGGCCGAGTAGCGCCCGACCATCGCCGTGTCGATCACGCCGAACGCGATGATGGCCAACTGGCCGATCAATACGGGCCACGCGAGCGCGGCGATCTTCCGTACGTCGGCGAACATCGTCAGTCGCGCTTCTTGTGCCAGTTGCGGCGCTTGCCGGGCGGCGGCTTGGGACGGTCGATGCGCACGTACAGGCGGAAGCGCTCGTCGCGGTCCGCCGCGCGGCGGCCTTCCCACACGAGCTTCCAGATGTAGTCGGGCATCGCGCTCGGGTTGCCGTAGTCCTGCGAGTCCTGACGCAGGATTACGTCGCAGTCCTGGTTGAACGAGAAATGCATGTCGCCGAAATACGCGAATGTCGCGATCTGCGCATTGCCTAGGCGCACCGGCGCGATGCACGTGTAGTCATCGGGCAAGTGGGCGGCGATCTGCTGCGCGACGTCGCGATAGGTCCGGCTGTAGTTGACGACCGGCAGCCACAGCGTCATCAGCAACACCCACATCAGCGTGGTGCCGGCGCTCGACAGCACGACGCTGCGCCACAGCACCTTCGGATGACGCGCGAGGCGCCAGCGCACCAGCAGGAACCAGCACACGGTCACCGCGACCGCGCACACGAACGACAGAATCTTGAACTGCGGCACGAAGCCGGGCGCGAGTCGCGCCAGATTGCGCGCGAGCGGATGCGGAAAGCCGGTCAGGCCTGCCACATACACGAGCCATACGAAGCTGCCGAGGATCGTGAAGCTCAGCAGCGCGAACCAGTCGATCGCGTTGATCGCGCCGCGCTTGAGCGTCGGCAGCGCGAAAGTGGCGAGCACCGCGAGCGGCGGCAGCAGCAGCATGTAGAGTCGGTTCGACTGATGGCTTTGCAGCACGACGAGCACGAACAGCGGCCCGATCACCGACAGCGGAATCGCCACGTGCGGCGCGCGCCGCAGTCCCTGCCAGCTGAACCACGACCACAGCGCGAGTGGCCAGGCGGGCCACGTGAAAAGCGGCAGGTTTTTCAGCGCATACGCGGCGACCGAGCCGGGCGGGCCCGCGAACGAACTCAGGCTCACGTGCAGCCACTGGTTCAGATACCAGACAGCGTCGTCCGGGAACGCGGTGAGCGCGATGATCGGCCACGACACCGCGAGCACGAGCGCCACGGGCAGACCCGCGAGCAGCAGCCAGCGCGATCGCGTTTCGCGTACGATCAGCGTCATCGCGAGCGTGCCGAGCAGCAGCGCGCCGACCAGCACCGGGCTGCTCGCGAGTGTGACGAGGCCGATCGCGAGACCCCAGATCAGCGCGCCCTGAATCGGCTTGTCGATCATGCGCACGAGGCCGTACACGAGCATCGCGATGCAGACGAACTGCGCGAGCTGCGGCGTGGTCTCGTGACCGCGCTCGGCGAGGCCGAAGCACGCGAGCAGGATCAGCAGTGCGCCATCGGCGAGCGTGCGGCCATAGTCGCGCGGTTCCGGCTCGCCGCCGAACGCATATTTGAATGGCTGCACTTCGGCGCGCCGGCCGAGCAGATACGCGGCGTACCAGACGAACGCACAGCCCGCGCAGAACATCAGGCCCGTGAACACGCGCGACGCGTTGCTCGCGTCGACCCACGGTGCGAGGATGCGGATCGCACTCGCGCCGAGCCAGTAGCCGAGCGGGCCGTCCTCGGTCAGATATTTGCCGACGAGATTCGGCAGCAGCCAATCGTGCGCGCCGCCGTTCGCCATCGTCCACATCACACCAAAGCCGGCTGCGTCCTCGTTCTTCCACGGATCGCGGCCGAACAGGCCGAACGAGGCGTAGACGATACAGATGGCCAGCAGCAGCCAGCGCGGCAACGCACTGGTCGCAGAGGCGGTGAGGCGAACGACAGGTCTCATGCGGTGTGTGGAGTCTGGATAAACGATGCAGCCGGAGCGGCCCGGCAGGTCAGGGCGCGAGGGCCCGTTTCGAGCATCCGGCATTGTAGTCGTGCCGTGCGATGCACGTCACGGCCGGTAACGCCCGGCAACGTCAATGGACAAGCTGTAACACAGTGTCGCGAAAGCGCGGCGTGCGACCCAGCGGGCGCACAAGCGCAGGCGACAAAAAAGGGCAGCTCGCGCTGCCCTTTCTGTTTGCTCCGTTGCCGGCCGGTAGCCGGCACCGTTGCGGTATTACTTTACTGCCTTGCCCGAAGCACGTGCGCCGAACTTCTTGTTGAACTTCTCGACGCGGCCGGCCGTGTCCATGATCTTTTGCTGGCCGGTGTAGAACGGATGCGATTCCGACGACACTTCGATCTTCGCGAGCGGATAGGTCTTGCCGTTGAATTCCGCGGTTTCGCGCGTCTGGATGGTCGAGCGCGTCACGAACCTGAAGTCGTTCGACATGTCGACGAACAGGACTTCGCGGTAATTCGGGTGAATGCCTTCTTTCATGGTCTTTCCTTTAATCTGGCGGTAGCCAACCCGCGTGCAGCCTCGAATGGGACTGCCTTCAGGCGCGAGCCACTTGCCTACGGTCGAAAAACCGCGATTATGCCAGAAAATCAGTCGCTTGGCGATTTTTCTGCCAGCGGATTCTCTTGCGGCGCAAGCGGCACCCACATTCGCGGCGTCTCAAAGGGGCGTGAACGTCAAACCGACGCGCGCTGGATCTTGCCGGTAGTAGCGCGCGAGCAGTCGGTACAGTTCCGGATACTCCGCCTCGAACGCTTGGGGCCGCACGAACAGCGCCTCGCTGCATACGGCAAAAAATTCCGACGGATGGTCCGCCGCATACGGATCGATCAGCGACTCGCGTTCGAAACGCGTCCAGCGTCGCTCGGGCACCGCGTCGACTTTCGCACAGAAGTGATCGTATGCATGGTCGAACACATCGGCCCATGCCTGCGCATCGAGCGGCGCGTGCCAGCGGCGCATCAGCGGCGGGTGGCCATCCGCTTCGCCGTTGAGCATGTCGATCTTGTGCGCGAACTCGTGGATCACGACGTTGTATGCGTCGCTGCCATCGGTCATCTGCGCGTCTTCCCACGACAGCACCACCGGGCCGCCTTCCCACGCCTCGCCGCTGGCGTCGTGTTCGATCTCGTGCACGACGCCATCTTCGTCCTCAATGGTCTTGCGGATCACGAACTCGCCCGGATAGACGATCACGCCGACCCAGCCGCGATACAGATCGAGGCTCAGGTTCAGCACCGGCAGGCACGCCTGCGCGGCGATGCCGACCGTCATCGCATCGGTCAGCTCGAGCTCGTGCGCGGTCGAGAACTCCTTCTGCGCGAGGAAGAGACTCGTCATCTCGCGCAGCCGCGCGAGATCGGGCGCTTCCAGATGCGTGAGAAAGGGTAGGCCGGCGAGTGTCGCCTGCCACAAGGAATCGTCGATCGCGTAGTCGCGCAGCGCGCGCTCGCGACGCCGTGCGCCCAGCCAGTTCGTGAGTTTCGACAGCATGCTTGGAGCCCACCTTCAGTCGATCTGTTTTTGCTACGCGGCGAACGGGCCGCCGCATATCGCGACGCCGATCAGAAAATAGAAACCGTCGAGCGACGCGAGCAAACTGGCCTGCTGCCCAATCGACCGGCTGATCGACGCGATCGCGAGCGCGTGCGCTTCGCTCGCCGCATGACCGGCGGCGGAGCCGCGCGCCAACGTCGCGAGCGTGTTCTGGTAGACCGGATTGTACGGATTCACGGACTCCGCGAGGCGACTTTGATGCAGCGCGAGCCGGTGCTGCTCGACGATGATCACCGAGGTGGTCGCGAAGGAGATGGTCAGCTGCCGGACGATGTTTTTCAGCCGGTAGCCGTGCGTGAACCCCTCCTCGATCAAGAAGATGCGGCACGTCAGATTCGCGACCGGCGGCACGATGAACAGCAACAGCAGGCCGCGCAGCAGCAGCGGCAGGGCGAGCGCCACCTCGCCGACGTCCGGTGACATGCGTGTCGTCCACCCGGCGGCGAACGCGGCCACCCCGAAGCCCGGCACGATGATCCACTGCTTGCGCGGCAGCAGCTTCGCAAAACGCAGATAGACGAACAGCGCGCTCGCCGAAATCAGCGACGTGGCGCCGACGAGCCGCCCGGTGTTCTCGACGGGGTAGCCGAGGCCCCTCCGAGAAACCGCGTGTACGTTCACGCTGATGTTGAGGCGGCGCATTGTCTCTGCGGACGACGGACGAAAAAAAACCGCTCGCAGGTTGCGAGCGGTTTTTCATGCGTTGCAGTTGCCGACTAATACGGCCAGCACGAACGTCGCGCGTTAGCTGCCGCCGCCACGACGCATCATGTCGAAGAACTCGGAATTGCTCTTCGTCTGGCGGATCTTGTCGAGCAGGAATTCCATCGACTCGACTTCGTCCATGTCGTGAATGAACTTGCGCAGTACCCAGATCTTCTGCAGCGCTTCGGGCTTGATCAGCAGCTCTTCGCGGCGCGTGCCCGACTTGTTCAGGTTGATTGACGGGTAGACGCGCTTCTCGGCGAGACGGCGCTCGAGGTGCACTTCCATGTTGCCGGTGCCCTTGAACTCTTCGTAGATCACATCGTCCATGCGGCTGCCGGTTTCGATCAGCGCCGTGCCGATGATGGTCAGCGATCCGCCTTCCTCGATGTTGCGCGCCGCGCCGAAGAACCGCTTCGGGCGCTGCAGCGCGTTCGCGTCGACACCGCCCGTCAGCACCTTGCCCGAGGCCGGGACCACCGTGTTGTAAGCGCGCGCGAGACGCGTGATCGAGTCGAGCAGAATCACGACGTCGTTCTTCATTTCGACGAGGCGCTTGGCCTTCTCGATCACCATTTCGGCGACCTGCACGTGACGCGCGGCGGGTTCGTCGAACGTTGAGGCGATCACTTCGCCGGCCACCGAACGCTGCATTTCCGTCACTTCCTCCGGACGCTCGTCGATCAGCAGCACGAACAGCACGACGTCGGGATGGTTCTGCTTGATCGCGTGCGCGATGTGCTGAAGCATCACGGTCTTGCCCGACTTCGGCGACGCGACGAGCAGGCCGCGTTGGCCCTTGCCGATCGGCGCGATCATGTCGATGATGCGGCCGGTCACGTTCTCTTCGCCACGCATTTCACGTTCGAGCAGCAGCACCTTGTTCGGGTGCAGCGGCGTCAGGTTTTCGAACATGATCTTGTGCTTCGAGGCCTCCGGCGGCTGGCCGTTGACCTTGTCCACCTTCACCAGCGCGAAATAGCGTTCGCCGTCTTTCGGCGTGCGCACTTCGCCTTCGATCGTGTCGCCCGTATGCAGGTTGAAGCGGCGGATTTGCGACGGGCTGATGTAGATGTCATCCGTGCTGGCGAGGTAGGAGGTTTCCGGCGAACGCAGGAAGCCGAAACCGTCCGGCAGCACTTCGAGGGTGCCGTCGCCGAAGATCGTGTCGCCCGCTCTGGCTCGTTTTTTTAGAATGGCGAACATCAATTCCTGCTTGCGCAGGCGGTTCGCGCTTTCGATCTCGAGGCCATTGGCCATCTCGATCAATTGGGACACGTGTAGAGTCTTAAGCTCGGATAAATGCATACGGAGAACCCGCAGGAGAAGGTGCGACGAAATGAAATCTGGGAGGAGGGTGAGCGGAACCGCTCAAAGACTTACACGTCTTTTCGACGTTTTGTGGATTCTAGCATAGCACACGCCAATTTAAGCCAGTGCGGCAGCGTGGCATCTTTGTTGCAAAGCGTGTTGCCGGCTGACAACACGCTTGACCGGCGGGCGCGGCGGTTTGCTCACCCGATGCGCCCGATTCTCCAACTGCCTGCGGCGCGCGATGGACCCGCGAGCGCCGCGGCGTACTGCTTGCTTTACAGGTTGCCGTCGAGGAACGCGGTGAGTTGCGACTTCGACAGAGCTCCGACCTTCTGAGCGGCAACGGCGCCGTTCTTGAACAGGATCAATGTGGGGATGCCGCGCACGCCAAACTTGACCGGCGTGGACTGATGCTCGTCGACATTGATCTTCGCGACTTGCAGGCGATCGGCGTAATCCTTCGCGACTTCGTCGAGGATCGGCGCGATCATCTTGCACGGACCGCACCATTCGGCCCAGAAATCGAGCAGCACGGGTTTATCGGATTTCACGACGTCCTGTTCGAACGATGCGTCGCTAATATGCTTGATTTGTTCGCTCATTTATGAATACCTCTCTCGGTTCGAGGCCCGCCTGAATTGCTCGCCACGATACGTCAAAAACTGGGGATACTTCCGTTCGCTTTGCCGCATCCAGAGCCTCGCCGCGCATGCCTGTGAAAATCAGAGGAACCGTCTGAAAAAACGCCGGATTTTCACGGAATGCGCGGAAAGAGTCGCGTATGCGGGTCTTTCAACTGGCAGTGTAGCTTAATTCGCTATGCGTTGCCGATGGCGATAGTACTCATCAACGCAGTGGGGCTAACAGGCCGCCGCCGCAGCGTCGGCCGGTTTCTGCGGCTCACGGCGACCGCGTTGCAATCTAAATGGTGTCGCGCGCGGCGAACTCAAGTGCCGCGCGTGGCGCGCGTCGCCGCGGTGGCCGGGAGGGTGTCTGGCGGCGTGCAGAAAGCGGCCGCAAACCGCGCGAAGCCGTTCGAAGCGGAGCGTCGTTCGCGTTTTGCTCGTGTCAACAGTCGCACAATGCGCGCGGCAATGATAGAATCCTTCGTGACGGGCCTCCTCGCATGGAGGGATGGTCAATCTGGTCAGGTCGGGAACGAAGCAGCCACAGCCGTTTTCCACCAGTGCCGAGGGTCGGGCTCGTCACCTTTCCTTGCTTTTTTCTCCGCGGCCGTTTTCACGGCTTCTGCGCAGTTTCTCCTCAGTCATTCCGAGCTTTTGTATTGATCGTTCGCCGTCTTCGGATGGAGCGTCGTCGTGGCCGTTTCGCGCATTTCACGCGTCTTCCCGAATCGGTTTTGCGCGCCATTGTTACTGATACAATTTCCGGATGACCTATCAAGTTCTCGCACGCAAATGGCGGCCGAAGGATTTCGCTTCGCTCGTCGGACAGGAGCACGTGGTGCGCGCGCTCACCCATGCGCTCGACGGCGGCCGTCTGCACCATGCCTATTTGTTTACAGGTACGCGCGGCGTCGGCAAGACCACGCTGTCGCGCATCTTCGCGAAGGCGCTCAATTGTGAGACCGGCGTGACGTCGACGCCGTGCGGCGTATGCCGTGCATGTCGCGAGATCGACGAAGGGCGCTTTGTCGATTACGTCGAAATGGACGCGGCGAGTAATCGTGGCGTCGATGAAATGGCCGCGCTGCTCGAGCGCGCGGTGTACGCGCCCGTCGATGCGCGCTTCAAGGTCTACATGATCGACGAAGTGCACATGCTGACGAACCACGCGTTCAACGCGATGCTGAAGACGCTCGAAGAGCCGCCGCCGCACGTCAAGTTCATCCTCGCGACCACCGATCCGCAGAAGATTCCGGTCACCGTGCTGTCGCGCTGTCTGCAGTTCAATCTGAAGCAGATGCCGGCCGGCCATATCGTGTCGCATCTCGAACGCATTCTCGGCGAAGAGAACGTGCCTCACGAGGCGCAGGCGTTGCGCCTGCTCGCGCGCGCGGCCGACGGTTCGATGCGCGACGCGCTATCGCTGACCGATCAGGCGATCGCCTATTCGGCGAACCAGGTCAGTGAAGACGCGGTGCGCGGCATGCTCGGCGCGCTCGACCAAAGCTATCTGATCCGCCTGCTCGACGCGCTCGCGCAGGGCGACGGCGCGGCGGTGCTGGCGGTCGCCGACGAGATGGCCTTGCGCAGCCTGTCGTTCTCGACGGCGCTGCAAGACCTGGCGAGCCTGCTGCATCGGATCGCGTGGGCGCAGTTCGCGCCTTCGTCGGTGCTCGACGAATGGCCGGAGGCGGCCGACTTGCGCCGTTTCGCCGACGCGTTGAGCGCCGAGCAGGTGCAACTGTTCTATCAGATCGCGACGATCGGCCGAAGCGAACTGGGCCTCGCACCCGACGAATACGCGGGCTTCACGATGACGCTGCTGCGCATGCTAGCGTTCGAGCCGGCGCCGACAGGCGGCGGTGGCGGAGCGGCGGGAGCCGCTGGCACGCAGAGCGGTGCGGGCGGAGCCGGCGCCGGTGCGCAGCGCTCGGGTGCACCGACGGTTGCCGCGCTGCGCGCGCTGTCACCGTCGTCCGCGACGGCCATGGCAACTGCTGCGCCCGTTCGTGGACCTCAGGTAGGCGTTGCCGGCGAGGAGCAGGGCGACGCGATGAAATCGACCGCGCCGACTGCAAAGCCGATCGCGAAGCCCGCAGCCGACTCCGCGCAATCTGAAGCAGCACCGCAATCGCCCAACGCCGAAGTCGCCCGCGTGACAGAAGCGCCTGCCATTACGGCACCCCCGCTGGCGCCGTGGGAAGACGCGCCCGCGAATGCCGTCGCCACGATCGCCAACTCCAGCGCGCCGGTCTCGAACGAAGTTTCCGACATCGCACCTTCGTCCGCACCGAGCGCGCGTGCAACTGCCGCGCCTGGTCGCGCGGAAGAGGCCACGTCACCGGAACCGAAAGCGCGGCCGGAATTGGCGGCGCCCGCTTCAATGGCGGCACCGGCGGCCGCAGCCGACTCCGTGCCGCGCCGCGCGGGCGGCGCCAGCGCCGCGCTCGACGTGCTGCGCAACGCCGGCATGAAAGTATCGTCCGACCGTGGCCGCGCTAACACGGACGTGTCCGCGAAGCCGGCCGCACCCGCCACACCGAAGCCGGCCGCACCGAAGCCGGCCGCACCGAAACCCGCCGCGCCGCGTGTGGTCGTGCCGGTGCCGACGCCCGGTGCGTCACGCCGCGTGTCGCAGGACACCGCCGCGCAGGCTGCGCCCGCTCGCGACGCAAACAGCGGCGCGAGCAGCAATGCGGAGCAGAACAGCCCGTCGATCCCACCATGGGACGACGTACCGCCCGACGACTACCTGCCGTTGTCGGCCGCGGACGACGCGTACTTCATTCCGCCAGACGACAACTTCGTGCCGGTGTTCGACCGCGGCCCCGACGACGTCCGCATGGACGGCGCGGCCGCGCCGGCGCCGGTCGCCGATACGCGCCCGCTGCCGCCTGCCGTGCCGCTCGATCCGCTAGGTTTCACCGGCGACTGGCCGGCGCTCGCCGTCGACCTGCCGCTGAAGGGCATCTCGTATCAGCTTGCGTTCAACAGCGAACTGATGGCGCTCGACGGCAGCACGCTGAAGCTCAACGTGCCGGTGCCGCAATACGCAGAAGCGTCGCAGGTCGCTAAACTGAAGGCAGCGCTCGTCGAGCGGCTCGGCCAGAACGTCGACGTGCAGGTCGAAGTCGGCCCGGCGCGCCGTACCGCCGCCGCGCACGACGCGAAGCTGCGCGCGCAGCGCCAGCAGGAAGCCGAGCGCGAGATCAGCGCCGATCCGTTTGTGCAGTCGCTGATCCGCGAGTTCGGCGCGAGCATCGTGCCGGGCTCGATCCGCCCGATTACCCCGGACGCCGCCCCGAACGGCGCGTCGCCGGCCCACTGATCCATCGTTCGCGGCGTCGTCGCGGCGCGGCGCCGGAATGCCAGATTCCACGCTATCTAGAAGGAGCACGTCCATGATGAAAGGCCAACTCGCCGGGCTGATGAAGCAAGCCCAGCAGATGCAGGAAAACATGAAGAAGATGCAGGAGCAACTCGCGCAGATCGAAGTCGAGGGGCAGTCGGGTGCCGGTCTCGTCAAGGTGACGATGACCTGCAAGAACGACGTGCGCCGCGTGTCGATCGACCCGAGCCTGCTCGCCGACGACAAGGACATGCTGGAAGATCTCGTCGCCGCCGCGTTCAACGACGCCGTGCGCAAGGCCGAGGCGACCGCGCAGGAAAAGATGGGCGGCATGACCGCCGGCCTGCCGCTGCCGCCGGGTTTCAAGCTGCCGTTCTGAACCTGTTCTGATTGAGAGAGGGCTGAAGCGGGTGAGCGCCGCGGCGATTGATTGCCGCGGTGCGAACGCAGACGCTCGCCGCCGCGCGCCGCGTGCAGGCTGGAAACATCGAACCTGCAGCCGTGCGTGAAAGCGTCGTCGCGGCGTGAAAACGCGGCCCGGTTCGAGCAACACCCCCGCATCCCAATTCGCCCACCCGAGCACCTCCCACGTCGACGCCGATCCGCATGAAACAACCTTCCGCCCTGTCGGCGCTCGTCGAAGCGCTGCGCGCGCTGCCCGGTGTCGGGCCGAAGTCCGCGCAGCGCATGGCGTATCACCTGATGCAGCACGATCGCGAAGGCGCCGAAAAGCTCGGGCGCTCGCTGTTGTTCGCGACCGAGCATCTGCGTCACTGCGAAAAGTGCAACACATTTACCGAAGCGCAGATCTGCGAGGTCTGCCTCGATGAGGAGCGCGATCCGTCGCTGCTGTGCGTCGTCGAAACGCCGGCCGACCAGATCATGCTCGAACAGACGATGACCTATCGCGGCCTCTATTTCGTGCTGATGGGGCGGTTGAGTCCGCTCGACGGCATCGGCCCGAAGGAAATCCATTTCGACCGGCTCGTGAAGCGCGCGTCGGATGGCGTCGTCAAGGAAGTCGTGCTGGCCACCAATTTCACCAACGAGGGCGAGGCTACCGCGCATTACCTCGGACAGACGCTGAAGGCGCGCGGCCTTGCCGTGACGCGTCTCGCGCGCGGCGTGCCGGTGGGCGGCGAGCTCGAGTATGTCGACGCGGGCACGATCGCGCGCGCGATGCTCGACCGTCGTTCGATGTAGCCACGCGGCTTTCGTTGGCCGCCGCCATATCCGTCCAGGCACGCATCGTCGCAAGTCGTTGCAAACCAGACAGACCGGGTACACAACGATGCAGAACCAGGGAGACTCATGAGCGCCACCCCCGAATCAGGCGCGAGCGCCGCACCGCATGACGCTTGCGGTCCGCTCGCCGGCGTCAAGGTGCTGGAACTCGGCACGCTGATCGCCGGGCCGTTCGCCGCGCGTTTTCTCGGCGAATTCGGCGCCGACGTCGTCAAGATCGAAGACCCCAAAGGCGGCGACCCGCTGCGCAAATGGCGCAAGCTGTACCCGGAAGTCGGCGGTACGTCGCTGTGGTGGGCCGTGCAGGCGCGCAACAAGAAGTCCGTCACGATCAACCTGAAAGCCGAAGAGGGCAAGGAGATCGTGCGGCGCCTCGCGAAAGAGGCCGATATCGTCGTCGAGAATTTCCGGCCCGGTCTGCTCGAAAAGCTCGGGCTCGGCTACGACGTGCTGTCCGCCGAGAACCCCGGCCTCGTGATGGTGCGTCTGTCGGGCTACGGCCAGACGGGCCCGTATCGCGACCGGCCCGGCTTCGGCGCGATCGCCGAGTCGATGGGCGGTCTGCGCCATATCACCGGCTATCCGGATCTGCCGCCGCCGCGCATCGGCATTTCGATCGGCGATTCGATCGCCGCGCTGCACGGTGTGATCGGCGCGCTGATGGCGCTGCATCACAAGCAGATGAATGGCGGCAAGGGGCAGGTCGTCGACGTCGCGCTGTACGAGGCCGTCTTCAACATGATGGAAAGCGTGGTGCCCGAATACGGCGTCTACGGCATGGTGCGCGAGCGTACCGGCGCGTCGCTGCCGGGCATCGTGCCGTCGAATACGTATCCGTGCCGCGACGGCAGCATCGTGATCGGCGGCAATAGCGATCCGATCTTCAGGCGCCTGATGATCGCGATCGAACGCGACGATCTCGCCAACGATCCGGCGCTCGCGCATAACGATGGCCGCGTGCTGCGCACGCAGGAAATCGACGCCGCGATCGGCGCGTGGCTGTCCACGCGCACGATCGACGAAGCGCTCGCGGTGCTGAACGCGGCCGACGTGCCGGTGGGCCGCATCTACAGCGTCGCCGATATGTTCACCGATCCGCAGTTCATCGCGCGGCAGATGATCCAGCGGTTCAAGTGGCAGGACGGCAAGGAAATCACGCTGCCCACGGTTACGCCGAAGCTGTCGGCGACGCCCGGTGAGACGCGCTGGCTGGGGCCAGAACTGGGTGAACATACCGATGAAGTCCTGCAATCGCTAGGTTATGATGCTGACGGCATCGCGCGGTTGCGGGCGCAACAGATCGTCTGATGCGCACAGCGCAACGCATGGAGAAAGGCGCGTAAAGCGCGGCGCTGACGCACGATTCGCGCCTTGCGACCGGCAGCCCCACACCGTGGCCAAGCGCTTGCGCAACGCGCACACGGGCGGTCAAAAAGCCGGACGACAAAAAATCTGGAGACAACGGACCATGCAACGCAGAACCTTCCTCGCCGGCGGTGCGGCGCTCGCGGGCGCCTCGCTCGCGGCCACGCCGTTCGCTTTCGCGCAGGGCAAGCCCGAGACCACCAAGGTCGCCATCGCGGTCGGCGGCAAGAACCTGTTCTACTACCTGCCGCTGACGATCGCCGAGCGCCGCAACTACTTCAGGGACGAAGGGCTCGAAGTCGAGATTTCCGACTTCGCGGGCGGCTCGCAGGCGTTGAAGGCGGCAGTCGGCGGAAGCGCCGACGTGGTCTCCGGCGCGTTCGAACACACGCTGCTGTTGCAGGCGCAAAAGCAGATGTTCCGCGAATTCGTGCTGCAGGGCCGCGCGCCGCAGATCGTGCTCGCGGTGTCGAAGAAGACGATGCCGAACTACAAGTCGATCGCCGATCTGAAGGGCAAGAAGATTGGCGTGACCGCGCCGGGTTCGTCGACGGCGATCATGGCGAGCTTCGTCCTCGCGAAAGCAGGGCTCAGTCCGAAGGACGTCGCGTTCATCGGCGTGGGCGCCGGTGCCGGCGCGATCGCCGCGCTGCAGTCCGGGCAGATCGACGCGATCGCCAATCTCGATCCGGTCGTCACGCGCCTCGAGCGCGCCGGCGACGTGCGCGTCGTGTCGGATACCCGCACGCTCACCGATACGCACATCGTGTTCGGCGGCGACATGCCGGCGGGCTGCCTGTACGCATCGCAGTCGTTCATCACGAAGAACCCGAACACCACGCAGGCGCTGACCAATGCGATGGTGCGCGCGCTCAAGTGGCTGCAGAACGCGAGCGGCAGCGAACTGATCAACACGGTGCCGGAGAGCTATCTGCTCGGCGACCGCGCGCTCTATCTCGACGCGTGGCAGCACGTGCGCGAAGCGATGTCGCCCGACGGCCTGATGCCCGCCGACGGTCCCGCGACGTCGCTGAAGACGCTGAAAGCGTTCGATCCGGTGATCCAGAACGCGCAGATCGATCTGTCGAAGACGTGGACCAACGACTTCGTGAAGAAGGCGCTCGCGACCGTCAAGGCCTAAACGACGCGGCGCGCGCACAGGCGCATCGAATGGGACGCGGACAGGGCGATTCGCCGTGTCCACAGCCGTCGCCCCAGCGTCGCCGCGACAACTCCCCGCTAACCCGATTCCCGAAGCGAGCCGTACGATGACCGTTGCTGCCCTGGCGCTCGAAAACATCACCTGCACGTTCGCCGCGCGTGACAACCGCGCACAGCGCTACACAGCAGTTAAGGACACGACGCTGCGTATCGAGCCCGGCGAGTTCGTGTCGGTCGTCGGGCCGACCGGCTGCGGCAAGTCCACGCTGCTGAACATCGGCGCGGGGCTGCTCCAGCCGTCGACGGGCGGCGTCAGCGTGTTCGGCGAAAAGCTCAGCGGCCTGAATCGCCGAGCGGGCTATATGTTCCAGGCAGATGCGCTGATGCCGTGGCGCTCGGCGCTCGACAACGTGATGGCCGGCCTGTCGTTTCACCGCGTGCCGGCCTCGGAAGCGCGCGCGAAGGCCGAAGAGTGGTTGAAGCGTGTCGGTCTCGGCGGCTTCGGCGACCGCTATCCGCATCAGCTGTCGGGCGGCATGCGCAAGCGCGTCGCGATGGCGCAGACGCTGATCCTCGACCCCGACATCATCCTCATGGACGAGCCGTTTTCCGCGCTGGATATTCAAACGCGGCAGCTGATGGAAAACGAGCTGCTCGATCTCTGGGCCGCGAAGCGCAAGGCCGTGCTGTTCATTACGCACGATCTCGACGAAGCGATCGCGATGTCGGACCGCGTGGTGGTACTGTCGGCCGGGCCTGCGACGCATCCGATCGGCGAGTTCCGGATCGATCTGCCGCGGCCGCGCGATGTCGCCGAAATCCGTTCGCATCCGCGCTTCGTCGAGTTGCATGCGCAGCTCTGGGGTGTGCTGCGCGACGAGGTGCTCAAGGGTTATCAGCAGCAACTGACCGCTGTTTAAATGTGCCGCGCATCCCCGCCTGCGCATCGAAAAGAAGACGTGTTCAATAATCGTCCAAGGCAAACCAAGTCATGTGGAAGACGTTGCGCCCGAGCCGGGCGAATCTGGTGATCTGGCAGTGGCTGCTGCTCGTGCTGTGCTTCGTGCTGTGGTACGTGCTGACGAGCCCGACGCTGATACCGCCGTTCTATTTCGACGATCCGAACAAGGCGGCGTTTTTCTTTGGCGAGCCGCAGAAAGTACTGCAGCGGATCTGGGAATGGTTCACGGGCGGCGAGATCTATCTGCATCTGTGGATCACGCTCGTCGAGACCGTGCTCGCGTTCGTCTTTGGCACCGCGATCGGGCTCGGCGTCGGCCTGTGGCTCGCGCTCGCGCCGACCGCGAGCGCGCTGTTCGATCCGTACGTGAAGGCCGCGAACTCGATGCCGCGCGTGATTCTCGCGCCGATCTTCGGCGTGTGGTTCGGCCTCGGCATCTGGTCGAAGGTCGCACTCGGCGTCACGCTGGTGTTCTTCATCGTGTTCTTCAACGTCTACCAGGGCGTGAAGGAAGTGAGCCCGGTCGTGCTCGCGAACGCACGCATGCTCGGCGCGAACCGCAAACAGCTGCTGCGTTTCGTCTATCTGCCGAGCGCGATGAGCTGGGTGTTTTCGAGCCTGCATACGTCGGTGGGGCTTGCGTTCGTCGGCTCGGTGGTGGGCGAGTATCTGGGCTCGGCGCGCGGCGTCGGCTATCTGATCCTGCAGGCCGAGGGCACCTTCGATATCAACACGGTGTTCGCGGGGATTCTGGTGTTGACCGCGTTCGCGCTGATTCTCGATGCGATCGTCGGGACCGCGGAGCGGCGTTTGATGAAGTGGCAGCCGCGCACCGGGGATACCGAGAAGTTGTGAACGTGGATCGCAAGCGGCGCGGCGGCCGAAATCGCAGTCGGCCGCCGCGCCGTTTTTGATGCTGCTTTATTGGTTGTGCTACGGCGTGATGACCACCTTGCCGATCACGCGGCGCTCGGCCATGTCGCGCAGCGCGCGGCCGGTGTCGTCGAGCGAGTAGCGGGCCGACACGTAGGGCTTGAGCTTGCCTTCACGAATCCAGCCGGTCATCTGCTCGAATGCCGCGCGATTGCGCTGCGGCTCACGCTTTGCGAAGTCGCCCCAGAACACGCCGACCACGCTTGCGCCCTTGAGCAACATCAGGTTCAGCGGCAGCCTTGGAATCTCGCCATTCGCAAAGCCGACCACCAGATAACGCCCCCTCCAGCCGATGCTGCGAAACGCCGGCTCCGCATACACGCCGCCGACCGGGTCGTAGATCACGTCCGGACCTTTGCCATCGGTGAGCGCCTTGATGCGCTCGCGCAGATCCTCGGTGTTGTAGTTGATCGTCGCGTCCGCGCCGTGCTTCACGCAGGTCGCGAGCTTTTCGTCGCTCGATGCCGCCGCGATCACGCGCGCGCCGAGCGCCTTGCCGATTTCGACCGCCGCCAGCCCGACGCCGCCGGCCGCGCCGAGCACGAGCATCGTCTCGCCCGGCTGCAGCGCGCCGCGATCGACCACCGCGTGATGCGAGGTGCCATACGCGAGCGTGAACGCGGCCGCGAGTTCGAACGACACGTCATCGTCGAGCGGCACGCAGGCCGCGGCGGGCGCAAGCGCCTGCTCGGCAAAACCGCCGGAGCCGGTGAACGCGGCCACGCGCGAACCAGGCTTGAACTGCGTGACGCCTTCGCCCACCGCGCGCACGATGCCCGCGGCTTCCGAACCGGGCGTGAACGGCAGCGGCGGCTTGAACTGGTATTTGTTCTCGATGATCAGCACGTCGGGAAAATTGACGGCCGCGGCCTTCACGTCGATCACGACGTGGCCAGGCGGCGCTTCGAGATGCGCCAGGTTGTCGACGACCAGGCTCTCGGGCGGCCCGTACTGCTTGCAGCGAATCGCGCGCATCGTGTCTCCGTATCGTTCAGGGTTTGCACTGTTTTCGAGTGTAAAGTAAAGCGCACGACCGTGCGATTTATTGCGCTGCGGGTTACAACGTGCAGCGCGCTTTTGATGCGTCGCGCGCGCTTCTCGCGCAAGCCGTATTGCATTGCACAGCGCGAAGTACGCACAGGATGCCGATTCATCGACGAGCGCGCACGGCCGCGCGTTCAGTGCGAAGCAGCATCTTTGCGTTCGATACAAGCATCCGCGCACCTGGAAAATACTGGCTCGCACGACGCTTGTGCACGCCACGCGGACACGCCGCCCATGTCGTTCGCGTGCCATCTTTCCTCGGTTACAATCGGCGCATGCGAATCCTACTCAGCAACGACGACGGTTATCTGGCGCCGGGCCTCGCCGCGCTTTACGAAGCGCTGAAGCCGATCGCCAACGTCACCGTGATGGCTCCCGAACAGAACTGCAGCGCCGCGTCGAATTCCCTGACGCTGTGGCGGCCGCTGTCGGTTCTGCGTTCGGCGAACGGTTTCTACTACGTGAACGGCACGCCGACCGACTCGGTGCACATCGCACTGACCGGCATGCTCGACCATACACCGGACCTCGTCGTGTCGGGTATCAACAACGGCCAGAACATGGGCGACGACACGCTGTATTCCGGCACCGTCGCAGCCGCCACCGAAGGCATCATGTTCGGGGTGCCGGCCATCGCGTTCTCGCTCGTCGACAAGGACTGGGCGCATCTCGAAGACGCGGCCCGCGTTGCCGCCGAAATCGTCGCGCATTATCTCGCGCGGCCGTTGCCGGGACATCCGCTGCTGAACGTCAATATTCCTAACCTGCCGTATGACGAACTGCGCGGCTGGCAGATCACGCGACTCGGCAAACGTCATCCGTCGCAGCCGGTGATCCGCCAGACCAATCCGCGCGGCGAACCGATCTATTGGATCGGCGCCTCGGGCCATGCGCGCGACGCGAGCGAAGGCACGGACTTCCATGCGGTGGCCAACGGCGCCGTGTCGATCACGCCGCTGCAGCTCGATCTGACCTACACGCAAATGCTGCCTGCGGCGCGCGACTGGCTGCGCGCCGGGAGCGGCAGTTCATGACCGGCGAGCGCGCGAAGCGCTTTCCGTTAGGTCTCGAGGACCTGGTGCGCGAACCGCGCCGGCCCGAGGGACGTCCGGGTGAGATGCGCGCGGCGGCGCTCGCGGCGAGCGCGGCGTTGAACGCACGGCAGCAGTCGGCGAAACCGACGCAGGGCGGCGCGGCCGCACGGGCGCAAGCGAGGACCTCAGCTGCTGCGCAATCTACGCCGGCGACGCGACCCCAGGTGATTCCCCAGGCGAAGACGCAAAGCGCTTCGTTCGGTACGTCAACGGCGGCGACCGGTGCAATGCCGCCAAAGCCGCAGGCCGCGCCAGTCGCAAAGACAACGGCGAACTCGTTGGCTGGTGCATTGGCGGGGCAGCCTGTCAAGCAAGCACCAAAGTCGTCGGTCAAGCCAGGCAAAAACTCGACGCATGCGTCTGGCCACAGCGCACGCGCGACGCCATCGCCACTCCAGTCGCAACTGCAGCAAAGCGCGAAACCCGCGCCGAACGCCGCGTTGGCCGGTGCAATGAGCGGCGCGATGAACAACGCCTTGGCGCTGACCTCGGAACGGGTTCGCGAACGCATGGTCGAACGCGTGCGAGCCAATGGCGTCAGCGATCAGCGTGTGCTGAACGCGATGGCGGCGGTGCCGCGCCACATGTTCGTCGATCCGGGTCTTGCGGCCCAGGCGTACGAAGATGCCGCGCTGCCGATCGGTCATCACCAGACTATCTCGAAGCCGTCGGTGGTTGCGCGAATGATCGAACTCGCGGCGGCCGGGCGCGCGCTGAACACGGTGCTCGAAATCGGCACCGGTTGCGGCTATCAGGCGGCGGTGCTGAGCCAGGTCGCACGCGAGGTTTATTCGATCGAACGCATCAAGCCGCTGTCCGAGCGCGCGAAGACGAATCTGCGTCCGCTGCGCATTCCGAATATCCGGCTGCATTACGGCGACGGGCGGCTCGGTTTGCCGTCGGCGGCCCCGTTCGACGCGATCGTGATCGCGGCGGCCGGGCTCGACGTGCCGCAGGCGTTGCTCGAGCAGCTCGCGATCGGCGGACGTCTGGTTGCGCCGGTCGGCTCGCAGGAAGGACAGAGCCAGGTGCTGACGCTGATCGAGCGCCTCGGCCCCGCGCAATGGCGCGAGTCGCGGCTTGATCGCGTTTTCTTTGTACCCTTAAAATCCGGAGTGATTTGACACCGATGAGTATGTTGCGCGCGATGCAGAGAACCACCCCGAATACCCCCCTGACCGTAACCCAGCGCAGCGTGTGCGTGCTCGCCTTGTCCCTGTTGATGACGGCCTGTGCATCCCGGCTCGACCAGGCGCCCGTCGTCGACCGCTCCGGCGGCGGCACGCTCGCCACCGCGCAGGGCGCGGCGCAACCCGCGGTGCCGCTCGGCCCGCCGCCGCCCGGCTACTATCGCGTGAAGCCGGGCGATACGCTGTACCGCATTGCGCTCGAAAACGGCCAGAATTACCGCGACATCTCGACGTGGAACAACCTGACCAACCCGAATCAGATCGAAGTCGACCAGCTGCTGCGCGTCGTGCCGCCGGGCGCGAATACCGCGGCCATGACGCCGGGCGTGTCGACCGCGCCGATCGGCAGCACGGGCGCGGTGCAAAGCGCACCGCTGAACAACAACGCGCCGGCCGTGGTCGGCGCCGCGATGCCGCCGCTCTACGGCGGCGCGACGAACGGTACGCCCGCGAATGGTGCGGTAGCTGCGCCTCCGGCCAATCCCTCTGCGGCGAGCGCCGACATCGGCAGCGCCGCGGCAGGCAACGTAGCATTTGCATGGCCGGTGCGCGGTCCGCTGCTCAACACGTTCAACGACTCGACCAACAAGGGCGTCAATATCGGCGGCTCCGCGGGCGAGCCGGTTAAAGCGTCAGCCGATGGTCGCGTCGTCTATGCCGGAAATGGGCTGCGTGGTTACGGCAATCTCATTATCATCAAGCATGATGCAACTTATCTCACTGCGTATGCACACAACCGCGCTTTGATGGTAAAAGAGGGGGACGCGGTTACGAAGGGGCAGAAGATCGCAGAGATGGGCAATAGCGATTCCGACCGTGTGATGTTGCATTTCGAAGTTCGCCGACAGGGTAAACCAGTCGACCCACTGAAGTATTTGCCGCCGCAATAAGCGATACGACCATGCCGAAATCGAAGCGCCGCCCGCCCCAAGCCGAGTCTGAGACGATCAGCGAAGTCACGTCTGCCGCAGTGGACGAAAGCGGCGCTTCGGAAGTGGAAGAAGAGGTCGCGGAGGAGCGCGATCTCGACGAACGCCAGAGCGGCCTCGACGACAGCGAGAGCGCTGACGCGCGCGAAACCACCGGCGAGGCGCCGCCCGACGCCGACGATTTCCGCGCACTGCTGCAGGCCGAGCTCACGGCCGACACGATCCAGCATTATCTGAATCGCATCAGCGTGAAGCCGTTGCTCACCGTCGAGGAAGAGCAGAAATATTCGCGCCTTGCCAAGGCCGGCGAGTTCGAAGCGCGGCAGGTGATGATCGAGCGCAATCTGCGGCTGGTCGTCAGCATTGCCAAGGGTTATCTGAATCGCGGCGTGCCGCTGCTCGATCTGATCGAGGAGGGCAACCTCGGCCTCATGCACGCAATCGAAAAATTCGATCCGACGCGCGGCTTCCGTTTCTCGACCTACGCGACGTGGTGGATCCGCCAGAGCATCGAGCGCGCGATCATGAACCAGGCGCGTACGGTGCGATTGCCCGTCCATGTGATTCGTGAGCTCAACCAGGTGTTGCGCGCGAAGCGCCATCTGGAAAAGAACTCGATGAATTCGGGGGAGGCGGCCGAGCGCCGCGACGCGAGCATCGACGACATCGCTTATCTGACCGGCAAGACCACCGACGAAGTCACCGACATCCTCGCGCTGAACGAGCACACCGCCTCGCTCGATGCGCCGCTCGATCTCGATCCGGCGAGCAGCCTGCTCGATCTGCTGTCGGACGACCAGAGCCAGTCGCCAGACGCCGAAGTGCAGCATCGCGAGCTCGAAACACTGACACGCGCATGGCTCGCGCGTTTGTCGGACAAGCACCGCCATGTGATCGAGCGGCGCTTCGGTCTGAATCACATCGAGCCCGCCACGCTCGAGGAGCTGGCCGACGAAATGGGCCTCACGCGCGAGCGTGTGCGCCAGATCCAACAGGAAGCGCTGGTGCGACTGAAGCGCTTCTTTGCCTCAAACGGTGTCCGCAAAGACGCCGTTCTCTGACCTGATGACACCGATTCTTGTTTTCGACATCGAGACGATTCCCGATGTCGCCGGCATCCGCCGGCTTGAAGATTTGCCCGCGTCGATGAGCGACGCCGACGTCGCCGAGCACGCGTTCGCCGCACGCCGCGAAAAAACTGGCAGCGATTTTCTGCCGCATCACCTCCAGCGGGTCGCGGCGATTTCCTGCGTGTTCCGTGACAACAACGGTTTTCGCGTGCGCTCGCTCGGTACGCCCGAGGACGGCGAGGCGACGCTCGTGCAGTCGTTCTATCGCGTGATCGAAAAGTACACGCCGCAACTCGTGTCGTGGAACGGCGGCGGTTTCGATCTGCCGGTGCTCAACTACCGCGCGCTCGTCAACGGCATCCCCGCCTACCGGTTCTGGGATCTCGGCGAGGACGACCGCGACTTCAAGTGGAACAACTACATCAGCCGCTACCACGCGCGACACACCGATCTGATGGACGTGCTCGCGATGTACCAGGCGCGCGCGAACGCGCCGCTCGACGCGCTCGCGAAGATGTGCGGCTTTCCGGGCAAGATGGGCATGGACGGCAGTCAGGTGTGGCAGGCGTTCCAGCAAGGGCGTATCGAGGAAATCCGCAATTACTGCGAGACCGACGTCGTCAATACGTACCTGCTGTATTGCCGCTTCCAACTGATGCGCGGCGGCTTTTCGCCGTCGGAGTATGCTGACGAGATCAACCTCGTGAAGAACGCGCTCGCGCTGGAAAGCGCGCCGCAGTGGGCCGAGTATCTGGCGGCGTTCGTGCAGTAAGCGCGCGCGAGCAGAGCCTCCGCCGGGGAGCCGCAATCCGGGCCGCGATCCGCACTCGCTCCGCGTGTGGTCCGCGTGTGGTGCGCACCGCATCGCAGGCAAGCCCGGCGCTTCGTCTACAATCTCGCCTTTCCCCCCTTAGTTTGTCAGGAAGTCCGCAGGTGTCCCGAACTGCCCCCCCACGTCGCTCGCCGCGGCGCTCATCGAAGCATGCCAGGGCGCACGCCCCGGCGCCGGCGCCCGTCATTACCGGCAACGAACCGCTCATCGAAATCGTTTCGCTCGATATGGAAGCGCGCGGCGTGGGCCGCACCACGAGCGAAGACGGCACGCCGGGCAAGGTCGTGTTCGTCGAAGGCGCGCTGCCGGGTGAACTCGTCAGTTATTCGACGCATCGCAGCAAGCCGAAATTCGAGCAGGCCGAAGTCGTTCAGGTGTTCCGCGAAAGCGTGATCCGCACGACGCCGAAATGCACGTACTTCAACATCTGCGGCGGCTGCTCGATGCAGCATCTCGACATGCGCGCGCAGGTGGCGGTCAAGCAGCGCGTGCTCGAGGACAGCCTGCAGCATCTGGCGAAGCTGCGCCCCGAAACGGTGTTCCGGCCGATTCACGGGCCGTCCTGGGGTTATCGCTATCGCGCGCGGCTCGCGGTGCGCTACCTGCCGGAGCGCGGCGGCATGCGCATCGGCTTTCACGAGAAGAAGAGCAGCTATATCGCCGACATGAAGACCTGCGAGGTGCTGCCGCCGCATGTGTCGGCGATGCTGATGCCGCTGCGTTTCATGGTCCGCAAGCTGTCTATCTACGACCGCATGCCGCAGCTCGAGCTCGCGGTCGGCTCGTCGGTCACGGCGCTCGTCGTGCGCAACCTCGAACCGCTGACGGCCGGGGACGAGCAGGTGCTGCGCGAGTTCGCGGACGAGCACAAGGTGCAGTTCTGGATCCAGCCGGGCGGTCCCGACACGGTCACGCCGCTTTATCCTCTCGACGTGCAGCTCGACTACACGCTGCCCGAATACGGCATCCGTATGCCATTCAAGCCAACTGATTTCACCCAGGTCAATCACGCGATCAACCGCGTGCTGGTGAGCCGCGCGCTGCGCCTGCTGGCGCCGGCACGCACCGACCGCGTGCTCGACCTGTTCTGCGGGATCGGCAACTTCACGCTGCCGCTCGCGCGAATCTCGCGGGAAGTGGTCGGCATCGAGGGTAGCGAAGTGCTGACCCAGCGCGCGCTCGCGAATGCGGAGCTGAATGGCGTCGCCGGGCATACGTCGTTCGCGTGCCGCAACCTGTTCGAAGTCACCGCCAACGACTTGCGCGCGCTCGGCCACTTCGACAAGTTCCTCGTCGATCCGCCGCGCGAAGGCGCGCTCGCGATCGCGAAGGCGCTCGCGGAGATCGCGCAGAGCGGCAACGGGCCGCTGCCGACGCGCATCGTCTATGTGTCGTGCGCGCCGGCCACGCTCGCGCGCGATGCCGGGCTGCTCGTGCATGAGGCCGGCTATCGGCTGGTGGGCGCGGGCGTCGTCAATATGTTCCCGCATACGTCGCACGTGGAATCGATTGCGCTGTTCGAGCGCGATTGAGTCTCGCGGCGCGCATAAACGAAAACGCCACGACCGAGGTCGTGGCGTTTTCGTTTTCAGACGAAGGTCAGTGTGCCGTCGGCGCGTGAGGGCTCAGAACTGCCACCACGACTTCGCCGTGCCGGGCCGTGCGTGGCCGGTCACGTACGGGCTGTCGGGGAAGGTGCCGGCCAGCACGCGACGAGTGTCGTCGGCGAGTTGCTGGTTGTTCAGCTTCTCGTACGACAGGATCATGATGTGCAGCGCGTCTTCGATGGCCGGCGCGTTCTTGTACTCGCGCAATGCGAGCTGCGCACGGTTGATGGCGGCGACATAGGCGCCGCGGCGATAGTAGTAGTCCGCGGCGTGGACTTCGTGCGATGCAAGCGCATTCACGATGTAGCGCATGCGCTGGGCGGCGTCCGGCGCGTACTTGCTGTTCGGGAAGCGGTCCACCACGACCTTGAACGCGTCATACGACTCGCGCAGCGACTTCGGATCGCGCTCGCTCATATCCTGGCCCGAGAAGCGGCCGAACAGACCGAGGTCGTCGTTGAAGTGGATCATGCCCTTCAGGTAATACGCGTAGCCGATGTCCGGATGATCCGGGTGCAGCTGGATGAAGCGGTCGATGGCCTGGTCGGCGGCGGCGTTTTCGTTGTCTTTCCAGTTGCAGTACGCGACGTTGATCTGCGCCTGCTGGGCGAAGTGGCCGAACGGGTCGCGACCCTCGAGCAGTTCGAAATACTTCGCGCACTTGCCCCAGTCACCACCGGTCAGGGCGTCGTTCGCCTCCGTATATAATTTGTTGTTGTTCCACGCTGCCGTTTCGTCGGTCTTCTCCGGCAGGCCGTGGCAAGCCGCAACAGCGACGACGGCCGCGGCGCACGCAATGTATCCGGCCACTTTCCGGGCCGCCTTCTTGACGGCCGCCAAATTGATCGCCGCTTCAGTGATGGTGTTCAAGGCTCGCATTTTCCAGTCTAGCTTTACGTCCAGGTGACCCAGATTCAATGACCCGCTCAAATACTCCAGGCGCCGCAGGCGCCGGGAATAGCAACGAAGATTATAGCGTAAGCGCCGACCCGGCCGACGCGTTGGGCGTCGATTCCCTCGACGACGATTTCTCCAGCGACGCGCTCGCCGCAAGCATCCCGCAAGGCTCTGCGGCCGCGGCGGCACCCGTGCCCGTGCGCGCGGCCGACGAAGCGCCGCGCAGTGTCGTGGTACCCGACGAACTGGCCGGCGAGCGCCTCGACAAGGTGCTCGCCAAAGTATTCCCGGAGTTCTCGCGCAGCCGTCTGCAAAGCTGGATCGAGGCACAGCGGGTGCGCGTCGACGGCAAGGCGGCGAAGATCCGCCAGCCGGTGCCGCTTGGCGCGACGATCGAGCTCGTGCCCGATCTGCTGCCCGAGCAGCTCGCCTTCACGCCCGAGCCCGTGCCGCTCGACATCGTCTACGAGGACGACACGCTCGTCGTCATCAACAAGCCGGCCGGCATGGTCGTGCATCCGGCGGCTGGCAACTGGAGCGGCACCGTGCTGAACGGGCTGCTCTACCGCTATGGCGAGTCCGCGGCGGGTCTGCCGCGCGCGGGCATCGTGCATCGGCTCGACAAGGAGACCTCGGGGCTGATGGTGGTCGCGCGCACGCTCGAGGCGCAGACCGACCTCGTGCGCCAGTTGCAGGCGCGCACGGTCAAGCGCCGCTACCTCGCGCTCGTGTGGGGCAACCTGCCCGAAGAAGGCACGATCGACGCGCCGATCGGCCGCGATCCGCGCGAGCGCACGCGCATGGCCGTGGTGACGGGCGCGGCCGGCAAGCCGGCGCGCACGCATTTCCGGCGCGTGGCCTCGGCGATCTGGCAGCGTCAGCCGGTCACGGCGATTCACTGCGATCTGGAGACGGGGCGCACGCATCAGATTCGCGTGCATTGCGCGCACATCGGTCATCCGTTGCTCGGCGATCCCGTGTACGGACGCGCGCGCGGCAAGCGCTCGGTCACGCCGCTGCCAGACGGCTTCGCGCGCCAGGCGCTGCACGCGTGGCGGCTCGGCCTGATTCATCCGAAGACCGGCCGCTCGATGCAATGGCGCGCCGAGGTGCCGGCCGACATCGAGGCGTTGTCGGCCGCGCTCGGTCTGGGTCGCGACGACGCGGGCGAGTTCGACGATGCGTATGGCGAGGATGAGGACTACGATGCATCGGTCGACGACGGCGCGTACGATGAAGACAGCGACCACGACGAGGACGATCACGCATGAGCACCTATCTCCCGGAGCTGGGTTTTGCCGATGTCGTGCAACCCGCATGGAACGTGTCGCCGCGCGTGCGCGCGCTCGTGACCACCCGCGACGGCGGCCTCAGCGACGCGCCGTTCGGCCGCTGGCGCGACGGCGCCGACCAGCCCGGCGGGCTGAATCTGGGCATGAAGACCGGCGACGATCCCGCCGCGGTCGCGAGCAATCGCGCACGGCTCGTCGCGCTTGCCGGTGTTCGCGAGGCCGCGTGGCTCGAACAGATCCATGGCGCCGGCATCGTCCGCGCCGAGGATGCGATCGCGCACGCGCGCGAGCATGGTGCGCCGGCGCGCGCCGACGCGAGCGTCACCGATGGCGCGGGCATCGCGTGCGTCGTCATGGTCGCCGATTGCATGCCGGTGCTGTTGTGCGACGAAGCGGGGCGCGCGGTCGGCGCCGCGCATGCCGGGTGGCGCGGACTCGCGGCGGGCATCGTCGAGCAGACCGCCGCGCGGGTCGCGGCGCTGGCGGGTGTGCGGGCGAGCGAGCTGCATGCGTACCTCGGGCCGTCGATCGGGCCCAGCGCATTCGAAGTCGGCGCAGACGTGCGTGACGCCTTCATGACCGGTGCCGACGATGCACAACGCGACGCGACCGCGCAGGCGTTCGTCGCGCATCCCGCGAATGCCGGCAAATATCTCGCCGATCTGCCGGCGCTGGCGCGCCTGCGCCTGCAGCGGCTCGGCCTTAAGCGCATCAGCGGCGGCGATCTGTGCACGGTCACGTTGCGCGAGCGTTTTTATTCGTATCGCCGTGATCGCGAGACCGGTCGCATGGCCGCGTTGATCTGGATCGACGAACAGGCGCAATCAATTGCCGATTAATTCGGGGTGGCGCGCGGGCGCATCTTGTCATACTTTTAAAATCGAGCCGTGGTTTTATTTCGCGTGAATGCGCACCGGGTCGTTATTCGCGAATCCCACTGCCGACCCCTCGCTGACGGCCCGTTCCCCGGCCTTCACACGCATTTTTTGTTGCGCCGCCGGAAGGCCCGCCGATAGCGCGAATCGCCCGCCGGCTGTGTGGGCGACCGAACGAATAAATATGCTTAAGTGCCATGCGCCCTAGGAGTTTTTCGGATTTACCCGCGGCAGGCGTCATTTGATTCGTTAAAGCGCGATTTGCCATACAGGGAAAACGATAATTAAAAAACTATCGCACTGCGGCAAAATCGGGAGCAAGCATTGACATGCCTTGTGATGGGGAGCAAGAATGTTCCTTCTAAGCTCCTCGTCGTTCATGGGACAGGGCGTGACGAAGTCGCGAGCAATCGCCACGTGCGCACGGACCTGCCTCTCAACCCGTCCGCAAGGACTTACCGGTCAAAAGCAGGTATGGCAGCATCTCATTCCTCAGCTTCCCCCAGCACCGACTCCTCGACGGAGCAGACGCAGCAGGCCGGTACGAGCGGTGTATCGTCAGCCGCAGGCATGCAGCAATTTCTCGACGCCTGGATGAACGCCTGGCGTTCGTTCGGCGCGCAGCCCAATAGCACGGCATTTCAGATGCCCTCAATCCCGCAGATGCCGGACCTCGCACAGATAACGGCGGGCTTCCCGCAAATACCGGCGTTTCCGGGCATGCCCGACTTCAGCAAGCTGGCCGCCGGTGCGTTGCCGTCGTTGCCGGGGCTGAGCATTCCCACCGCCGCGATTCCGCCCGAGCGTTTGCAGAAGCTGCAGACCGACTATTCGCGCGAGGCGATGGAGCTGATCCAGCAGGCCACCACGTCGGCGATCAAGGCGCCCGAGCTCAAGGACCGGCGCTTTAGCGCGGACGCCTGGAGCGCGGCGCCCGCCTACGCGTTCACCGCCGCGTGGTATCTGCTGAACGCGCGCTATCTGCAGCAGATGGTCGACGCGCTCGACACCCAGCCGAAAACCCGCGAGCGCATTCGCTTCGCGGTCCAGCAGTGGACCGCGGCGGCCTCGCCGAGCAACTTCTTCGCGCTGAATCCCGAAGCGCAGAAAACGCTGCTCGACAGTAAAGGCGAGAGCTTGCGCCAGGGCGTGATGAACCTGCTCACCGACATGCAGCGCGGCAAGATTTCCCAAACCGACGAATCGCGTTTCGCGGTCGGCGAGAACCTCGCGAACACCGAAGGCTCGGTCGTGTTCGAGAACGATCTGCTGCAGCTGATCCAGTACAAGCCGCGCACGGCGACCGTGCGCGAGCGGCCGCTCCTGATCGTGCCGCCGTGCATCAACAAGTACTACATTCTCGACCTGCAGCCCGAAAACTCGCTCGTCGCGCACGGGCTTGATTCGGGCCATCAGGTGTTCCTGATTTCGTGGCGCAACGCGGATCAGTCCATCGCGCACAAGACGTGGGACGACTACATCGGCGAGGGTGTGCTCACCTCGATCGACACCGTGCGCAAGATCAGCGGCCGCGAGCAGATCAATACGCTCGGCTTTTGCGTCGGCGGGACGATGCTCGCCACCGCGCTCGCGGTGGCTGCGGCGCGCGGCGAACATCCGGCCGCGTCGATGACGCTGCTCACCGCGATGCTCGACTTCTCCGACACGGGCGTGCTCGACGTGTTCGTCGACGAGGCGCACGTGCAGATGCGCGAGCAGAGCATCGGCGGCAAGAACGGCGCGCCGCCGGGACTGATGCGCGGCGTCGAGTTCGCGAACACGTTCTCGTTCCTGCGCCCGAACGACCTCGTGTGGAACTACGTCGTCGACAGTTACCTGAAGGGCCGCACGCCGGTACCGTTCGACCTGCTGTACTGGAACAGCGACTCGACCAGTCTGCCTGGGCCGATGTACGTCTGGTATCTGCGCAACACGTATCTCGAGAACAAGCTGCGCGAGCCCGGTGCGCTGACCACCTGCGGCGAGCCGATCGATCTGTCGAAGATCGACGTGCCGACCTTCATCTACGGTTCGCGCGAAGATCATATCGTGCCGTGGCAAACCGCATATGCGTCGGCGCCGCTGCTCACCGGGCCGCTAAAGTTCGTGCTCGGCGCGTCGGGCCATATCGCCGGCGTGATCAATCCGCCCGCGAAGAAGAAGCGCAGCTTCTGGAAGCTCGATACCGACGCGAACACGCTGCCCGAACGCGCGGACGAATGGTTCGACGCGGCGACCGAAGTGCCCGGCAGCTGGTGGCCGGAATGGACCGACTGGCTCGATCAGTACGGCGGCAAGAAAGTGAAGCCGCGCGCCAATTTGGGCTCCGACGAATTCCCGGTCATCGAGCCGGCGCCGGGCCGCTACGTGCGGCAACGGGAGTAGGTTCACGCACAGGCTCGACGCGCGCGGACGGCATTGCTGTCGACGTCGGCATAGTGCGCAGTCGGCCGGTGCATAGGTGTTTGGCAGGTGAATGAGCGTCTGGTTGATGAAGGCGTGAGAGCAACGCAAGTTGCAACGCAATTTTTAACGTAACGGGCTGTGGCGCAGTTGGCCGGGATGCCCGGAGGATATGGAAATGACTGATGTTGTGATCGTATCGGCCGCTCGTACTGCAGTGGGCAAGTTTGGTGGGTCGCTGGCGAAGATTGCCGCACCTGAACTCGGCGCGGTCGCGGTGCGCGCCGTGCTCGAACGGGCAGGCGTGAAGCCGGAACAGGTGAGCGAAGTTATTCTGGGCCAGGTGCTGACGGCGGGCTCCGGTCAGAACCCCGCGCGTCAGGCGCTGATCAAGGCGGGTTTGCCGGCGGCCGTGCCGGGCATGACGATCAACAAGGTCTGCGGCTCAGGTCTGAAGGCCGTGATGCTCGCGGCCAACGCGATCATCGCCGGTGACGCGGACATCGTCGTGGCAGGCGGCCAGGAAAACATGAGCGCCGCGCCGCACGTGCTGCCGGGTTCGCGCGACGGTTTCCGCATGGGCGATGCGAAGCTGATCGACTCGATGATCGTCGACGGCCTGTGGGACGTCTACAACCAGTACCACATGGGCGTGACGGCCGAGAACGTCGCGCAGGAGCACGGCATCACGCGCGAACAGCAGGACGCGTTCGCGGCGCTGTCGCAGAACAAGGCGGAAGCCGCGCAGAAGTCGGGGCGCTTCAACGACGAAATCGTGCCGGTCGAGATTCCGCAACGCAAGGGCGAGCCGCTGCGCTTCACCACCGACGAATTCGTGCGTCATGGCGTGACGGCCGAATCACTCGCGAGCCTGAAGCCGGCGTTCTCGAAGGAAGGCACGGTCACGGCGGCCAACGCATCGGGTCTGAACGACGGCGCAGCCGCGGTGCTCGTGATGTCGCTGAAAAAAGCGGAAGCGCTCGGCCTCACACCGCTCGCGCGCATCAAGGCATACGCGAACGCGGGTGTCGATCCGAAGGTGATGGGCATGGGCCCGGTACCGTCTTCGCGCCGTTGCCTCGAGCGCGCGGGCTGGACGCCGGCCGACCTCGACCTGATGGAAATCAACGAAGCGTTTGCCGCGCAGGCGCTCGCCGTGCACAAGCAGATGGGCTGGGACACGTCGAAGATCAACGTGAACGGCGGCGCGATCGCGATCGGCCACCCGATCGGCGCGTCCGGTTGCCGGATTCTCGTCACGCTGCTGCACGAAATGCAGAAGCGCGATGCGAAGAAGGGTCTGGCGTCGCTGTGTATCGGCGGCGGCATGGGTGTCGCGCTCGCGGTCGAGCGCGTTTAAAGTACGCTGGGTACGCCGCGCGCACTCGCGACCGGTAGCGCGCGGTCTTCGCCGGCACAGGCATCTGGCTGCGCCGCACGTCAACTGGCGGTGCGGCGCGTTGCAACAGGTGACTCGTGTCGGCAGTGCGCGTTGCCAGACGGTCGCCCGGCGGCAACGCGAACCAGCATCAGGCGAGGCACGAGGCCGCCGGCAGGCGCCTCGACAACGATAACGGAGTGTGGTTTATGACACAGCGAATTGCGTACGTAACGGGCGGCATGGGCGGCATCGGCACCAGCATCTGCCAGCGTCTGCACAAGGAAGGCTTCAGGGTGATCGCCGGCTGCGGCCCGAATTCGCCGCGCCGTGCGAAGTGGCTCGACGAGCAGAAGGTACTCGGCTACGACTTCGTCGCCTCCGAGGGTAACGTCGGTGACTGGCAATCGACCAAGGACGCATTCGACAAGGTCAAGGCCGAAGTCGGCGAGATCGACGTGCTGGTCAACAATGCCGGCATCACGCGCGACGTCGTGTTCCGCAAGATGACGCACGAAGACTGGACGGCGGTGATCGACACCAATCTGACCAGCCTGTTCAACGTCACCAAGCAGGTGATCGACGGCATGGTCGAGCGGGGCTTTGGCCGGGTGATCAACATTTCGTCGGTGAACGGCCAGAAGGGCCAGTTCGGCCAGACCAATTATTCGACCGCGAAGGCCGGCATTCACGGCTTTACGATGTCGCTCGCGCAGGAAGTCGCGACCAAGGGCGTGACGGTCAACACCGTGTCGCCGGGCTACATCGGCACCGACATGGTCAAGGCGATTCGCCCGGACGTGCTGGAAAAGATCGTCGCGACGATTCCGGTGCGCCGCCTCGGTCAGCCGGGCGAAATCGGCTCGATCGTCGCGTGGCTTGCGTCGGAAGAATCGGGCTTCGCCACGGGCGCCGATTTTTCGCTGAACGGCGGCTTGCATATGGGCTGAGCCATCGGCGCGCCGGACCGGAAGGCGGCGCGCTTCGGCTCAGATGGTTTCGCCGGCGTCCCGGCTGCGCAATGGATCCCGTTGCACAACCCGGACGCCGTTTCCGCGTTTGCTTAACTCGAGCTTAAAGGCGTTACATGACTACTACTACAAAGAAAACGGCCGAACGACTGATCAAGAAATATCCGAATCGTCGGCTCTACGACACCGAGACGAGTACCTACATCACGCTGACTGATGTGAAGCAACTCGTGCTCGATCAGGAAGATTTCAAGGTGATCGATGCCAAAAGCAACGAGGACCTGACGCGCTCGATCCTGCTGCAGATCATTCTCGAAGAAGAGAGCGGCGGCCTGCCGATGTTCTCGTCGTCGATGCTGTCGCAGATCATCCGGTTCTACGGTCATGCGATGCAAGGCATGATGGGCACGTATCTGGAAAAGAACATCCAGGCCTTCATCGACATTCAGGCGAAGCTTGCCGACCAGTCGAAGAATCTCTATGAAGGCAAGGCGATGAACCCCGAAGTCTGGTCGCAGTTCATGAACATGCAGGCGCCGATGATGCAGGGCATGATGACCAGCTACATCGAGCAATCGAAGAACATGTTCGTGCAGATGCAGGAGCAGATGCAGAATCAGGCGAAGACCATGTTCGCCACGTTCCCGTTTACGCCGGGCGGCGCGGTCAACGCGAGCAATGCGAGCAATGCGCCGGCCACGCCGCAGGCCAATCCGGAGACGGAGAAGAAGTGAAGGAGTGAATGGCGGCGAGCTCGCGGGAGTGCAGCCGCCGACGCGCTACAATGGCGGCCCGCGCGGGGGGACGCTGTTCCGTCGGAACCGGATTCCGGCCGCGGCTCGATGTCCGTTGCGTCCACTGCCGGCACACCGCTGCTTGCGCCGTTACCGTTTCTTCCGCTGGACCCGTCCTATGTTTCAAACCGTCTCCCCGATCGCGTCAGCGTCTTCCGTTGCGAAGGCCGCGCGGATCATTCTGCTCTGACTCGCCGTTCACCCACACCGCTCATGAGCCGGCTGTTTCTCGCCCCGATGGAAGGGCTCGCTGACTATGTGCTGCGCGACGTGCTGACGAGCGCGGGCGCTTTCGACGGCTGCGTATCCGAGTTCATCCGCATCACAGGCTCGCTGCTGCCAACCCGCGTCTACGAGCGCGAGGCGCCCGAAATCCTGCACGCGAGCGTGACCGCCAGTGGCACGCCGATGGTGATCCAGCTGCTCGGCAGCGATCCCGAGTGGATGGCACGCAATGCCGCGTACGCGGCCATGCTGTCGCCCTACGGTATCGACCTGAACTTCGGCTGTCCCGCCAAAGTCGTCAATCAGCACGGCGGCGGCGCGATGCTGCTCGCGAACCCGAAGTTGCTGAACCAGATCGTCTCGGCCGTGCGCGCCGCGGTGCCTGCCGATATCGCGGTGACGGCAAAAATGCGCCTCGGCGTGTCCGACACGTCGCGGGCGATCGAATGCGCGCAGGCGCTCGCGGACGGCGGCGCGGCCTCGCTCGTCGTGCATGCGCGCACGCGCGACGACCGCTATCGGCCGCCTGCGCACTGGGAGTGGATCGCGCGCATCGACGACGCCGTCGATGTGCCCGTCATCGCGAACGGCGAAGTCTGGACGGTGGCGGACTGGCAGCGTTGCCGCTCGGTCAGCGGCTGCGCGGACGTGATGATCGGGCGCGGCGCCGTGTCGGATCCGTTCCTCGCGCAGCGAATCCGCGGGCTCCTCGACCCGTGTCCATCTGCCGACGAATGGCAGCAGGTGCTGGGTTCGATCGTCGGCTACATGAACAAGCTGCGGGCGCATGGCACGCTGACCCATGAGCACGGCCGCGTCAAGAAGTGGCTCAGCTACCTGCAGCGGACCTGGCCGCAAGCCGCCGAACTGCATGCGGCGATCCGGCGAGTGCAGGACTCTGACGAAATTCTTACGGTAATCGGCCAGGCGCTGGCGGCCGGAGCCGCGTCGGCGCCGACGCGTCAGCACGTTTCCAGCGACGAAAATGGCGAGCTGAATCAACCCGATCCTGCCGAACCCATCCCCGTTTGAAGACTAGAATTCAAAGACTTACGAGCGGTGGCGGTGGCGAACCGCTACAATTCAGGGTTTAACGTCTTCAAGCGGTTCCCCATGTCTTCCACCCCCTCGAACGCTCCGGCCGTGCCGGGCGCCACGCCGAAAGTCGGCTTCGTCTCTCTCGGCTGCCCCAAGGCCCTCGTCGATTCCGAGCAGATCATCACCCAGTTGCGCGCCGAAGGCTACGAAATCTCCGGCACCTATGACGGCGCGGACCTCGTGGTCGTCAACACCTGCGGCTTCATCGACGAAGCCGTGCAGGAAAGCCTCGACGCGATCGGCGAAGCGCTCAACGAAAACGGCAAGGTGATCGTCACCGGTTGCCTCGGTGCGAAGAAGAGTGCGAGCGGCTCGGGGCTGATCGAGGAAGTGCATCCGAAGGTGCTCGCGGTGACCGGCCCGCACGCGCTCGGCGAGGTGATGCAGGCGGTGCACAGCCATCTGCCGAAGCCGCACGATCCGTTCGTCGATCTGGTGCCCGCCGCGGGCGTCAAGCTCACGCCGCGCCACTACGCGTACCTGAAGATTTCCGAAGGCTGCAATCACCGCTGCACGTTCTGCATCATCCCGTCGATGCGCGGCGATCTGGTGTCGCGCCCGGTCGCGGAAGTGATGCTCGAAGCGGAGAACCTGTTCAAGTCCGGCGTGAAGGAACTGCTCGTGATCTCGCAGGACACGAGCGCATATGGCGTCGACGTCAAATACCGCACCGGTTTCTGGAACGGCAAGCCGATCAAGACGCGCATGACGGATCTGGTCGCCGCGCTCGGCGAACTCGCCGCGCAGTATGGTGCGTGGGTGCGCCTGCATTACGTGTATCCGTATCCGAGCGTCGACGAAGTGATTCCGATGATGGCCGAGGGTCCGTACAAGGGCCACGTGCTGCCGTATCTCGACGTGCCGTTCCAGCACGCGCATCCGGAAGTGCTGAAGCGCATGAAGCGCCCGGCCAACGCCGGGAAGGTGATGGAGCGCGTCAAGGCCTGGCGCGAGATCTGCCCCGATCTGACGATCCGCAGCACGTTCATCGCCGGTTTTCCGGGCGAGACCGAAGAGCAGTTCGAGACGCTGCTCGATTTCATCCGCGAGGCGGAACTCGATCGCGTCGGCTGTTTCGCGTATTCGCCGGTCGAAGGCGCGAGCGCGAATGAACTCGACGGCGCGCTGCCCGATGAAGTGCGTGAGGAACGTCGCGCGCGCTTCATGGAAGTGGCCGAACAGGTGTCGGCCAAGCGCATCGCGAGGAAGGTCGGCAAGACGCTGAAGGTGCTCGTCGACGAAATCAACGCGGACGGCGGCATCGGCCGCACCGCGGCGGATGCGCCGGAGATCGACGGCGTCGTCTATATCGCGCCGTCCGCCAAGGCGTCGAAGCGCTACAAGGTCGGCGATTTCGTATCGGTGAAGATCACCGGCGCGGACGGCCACGATTTGTGGGGCGAGGTCTAGGCGATGACGCACAGCGCGGCCGCACAGCCTGAAGCTCACACACCGGACATCCTCGCGCTCGGCGAGGCGATGATCGAATTCAACCAGTCGGCGAAGGATCAACCGAACTACCTGCAAGGCTTCGGCGGCGACACCTCGAACTTCTGCATCGCGGCCGCGCGCCAGGGTGCGAGGACCGGCTTCGTGTCGGCGGTCGGCGCCGATCATTTCGGACGCCTGCTGGTCGATCTGTGGCAGCGCGAGCAGGTCGACACGTCGTTCGTGCGCATCGATGCGCAAGCGTCGACCGGCGTCTATTTCGTGTCTCACGGCCCCAACGGCCACGCGTTCGACTATCTGCGCGCGGGCTCGGCGGCGAGCCGCTATGCACCCGCCGATCTGCCGCGCGATGCGCTCGCGGCGGCGAAGGTCGTCCATCTGTCCGGCATCAGTCTCGCGATCAGCGTCAGCGCCTGCGACGCCGCGCTCGAAGCGATCGCGCATGCGCGCGCGAATGGCGCGCGCGTGAGCTTCGACACCAATCTGCGTCTTAAGCTGTGGCCGCTGGCGCGGGCGCGCGCGGTGATGCTCGAGGCGATCCGCCAGACTGACATCTGCCTGCCGAGCTGGGACGATGTGACCGAACTGACGGGGCTGACCGGCCGTGACGAGATCGTCGATTTTCTGCTGTCGCATGGGCCGGGCGTGGTCGCGCTGAAGCTCGGCAAGGACGGCTCGTATATCGCGACGCCGAACGAGCGGCGCGTCGTGCCGGGCCATGTCGTCGACGCGGTCGATGCAACCGGCGCCGGCGACTGTTTCGGCGGCGCCTTCATCGCGCGCATCGTCGCGGGCGACGATCCATTTGCCGCCGCGCGCTACGCGAACGTTGCCGCCGCGCTGTCCACGCAAGGTTATGGCGCGGTCGCGCCGATTCCGTCGCGCGAGACCGTCGAGCGGCGGCTGGCGAACTAGGTTTTACGTAAGCCGCGCGCGGCGCAGCATGGCCCGCGCTGGTGCAATCATCCAGGCAGACTGGAGAGACAACAGGAGGGACAAGCGATGCAACGGGACGTAGTGGTGGTAAGTGGTGTGCGCACGGCAATCGGCACGTTCGGCGGCAGCCTGAAGGATTTCGCGCCGACCGATCTCGGCGCGCGCGTGGTGCGCGAAGCGCTCGAGCGCGCGAGCGTGTCGGGCGACGAAGTCGGACACGTCGTGTTCGGCAACGTCGTGCACACCGAGCCGAAAGACATGTATCTCGCGCGCGTCGCGGCGATCAACGGCGGGGTCGCGCAGCATACGCCCGCGCTGACCGTGAACCGGCTGTGCGGCTCGGGCTTGCAGGCCATCGTTTCGGCCGCGCAGAGCGTGCTGCTCGGCGATGCCGATATCGCGATCGGCGGCGGCGCTGAAAACATGAGCCGCGCGCCTTACTCGATGCCGGCCGCGCGCTTCGGACAGCGCATGGGCGACGCGCGTCTGGTCGACATGATGGTCGGCGCGCTCAACGATCCTTTCCAGTCGATCCACATGGGCGTGACCGCCGAGAACGTCGCGCGCAAGTACGAGATCTCGCGCGACGCGCAGGACGCGCTCGCGCTCGAGTCGCATCGTCGCGCGGCCCACGCGATCACGAGCGGCTACTTCAAGGAACAGATTCTGCCGATCACGATTGCGTCGAAGAAGGGCGACGTCGTGTTCGACACGGACGAGCACGCGAGGCTGAACGCAACGGCGGACGACTTCGCGAAGTTGAAGCCGGTGTTCGCGAAGGAAAACGGCACGGTGACGGCGGGCAACGCGTCGGGCATCAATGACGCGGCCGCGGCCGTCGTACTGATGGAGCGTAGCGTCGCCGAGCGGCGCGGCGTGAAACCGTTGGCGCGGCTCGTGTCGTACGCGCATGCGGGCGTCGATCCGGCGTATATGGGCATCGGGCCGGTGCCGGCGAGCCGCAAGGCGCTCGAGCGGGCGGGTCTCACGGTCGCCGATCTCGACGTGATCGAGGCCAACGAGGCATTCGCCGCGCAGGCCTGCGCGGTCAGCAAGGAGCTCGGCTTCGATCCGGCCAAGGTCAATCCGAACGGCTCGGGCATTTCGCTCGGCCATCCGATCGGCGCGACCGGCGCGCTGATCACCGTGAAGGCGCTGTACGAGCTGCAGCGCATCGGCGGGCGCTATGCGCTCGTCACAATGTGCATCGGCGGCGGGCAGGGGATCGCGGCGGTTTTCGAGCGTCTGTGAGCGCGCACGGCAGGCCGGCGCGACATAGGTAGCAAGCAGGAACCAGCAACAAGGATCGACGGGATGCAGGAAGCGAAAGTGACGAAGGGTTCGGCAACCCGCACGTTGCGCCGGCGCGCCGGCGTGGTGGTGAGTGCCGCCGCGCTGTTGTGCACGGGCACGGTGCTGTGGATGCCGTCGCAGGCGTGGGCGGAAAGCGATGCGGTCAAGGCACTGGCCGCGCCGCCGCCGATCCAGCTGCCGCTGAAACCGAGCCCCGAGTTCGCGAAGTTTCCGCGCTACGTGGGCACGCTCGGCGCGCGGCCGATCGTGCTGCGGCTCGGGCCCAAGACCGACGATCCATCTGGCGTGCACGGCGAGTATCAGTACACCGATAGCGGCGAGGTGATTCTGATCGCCGGCGATCGCGACGGCGATACGCTCGAAGTCGAGGAATCGAACGACGGCACGCATATCACCGGCAACTGGGTCGGCAAGTTCGCGGCGGACGGCTCGCTCGAAGGCGACCGCATGAACGTCGACGATTCGAACCCTCAGGAATTCAACCTGAAGCCGCTGGCGGCAGCCGGTTCGGCCGGCGGTGCGGCGACGAGGCCTGCAGCCCCCTCACCGCAACCGGCCGCGGCCAACGGCGCAGCGGCGGTTCCCGCGCCGGCACCCGCTACCGGCGGGCACCCAGTGGGCGGCGTCAGCAACCTGCAAACGGGCTACTGATGCGCGCGCGCGCCGGGCATCCGGAATCGCGCAGCGCGGCCGTTGCTTCAGGCTCGCTTCACGATGTTTTTCACCGAGCTTCACATGACTGAATCCACATTCAAACATGGCCTGCAGACCCGCATCGTGCGTGCCGAGGACCAGATCACGCCGGGCTTCGAATCGTTCTCGACGCCCGTCACGCGCGCGTCGACGGTGGTGTTTCCCGACCTCGCCGCGATGCGCGCGCTCGACTGGAAAAACGACGCGCAATGGCGCTACGGCCTGCATGCGACGCCGACGCAGATCGCGCTCGCTCAGCGCCTCGCCGCGATCGAGGGCGGCAATCATGCGCTGCTGCAGCCGTCGGGGCTGTCGTCGATCTCGAACGTCTACTTCGGCCTCGTGAAGGCCGGCGACGACGTGCTGATTCCCGATAACGTGTACTCGCCGAACCGCGACCACGGCGACTGGCTCGCGCGCGATTTCGGTATCACGGCGCGCTACTACGATCCGCTGATCGGCGCGGGCATCGCCAGTCTGATCCAGCCGAACACGCGCCTGATCTGGATCGAGGCGCCCGGCTCGGTGACGATGGAAGTGCCCGACGTACCGGCCATCACGGCGGCGGCGCGCGCGCGCAAGGTCGTCACCGCGATCGACAATACGTGGTCCGCGGGCCTCGCGTTCCGGCCGTTCGACCACGGCGTCGACATCTCGGTGCAGGCGCTGACCAAATACCAGTCGGGCGGCGGCGACGTGCTGATGGGCGCGACGATCACGGTCGACCGCGACGTGCATGTGAAGCTGAAGGCGGCGCGCATGCGCATGGGCATCGGCGTGTCCTCGGACGACTGCTCGCTGATCCTGCGCAGCCTGCCGAGCATGCAGTTGCGTTTCGCGCAGCACGATCGCGTGGCGCTGTCGCTCGCGACGTGGTTGAAGAGCCGGCCGGAAATCGTCGCGGTGTTGCATCCGGCGCTCGGTGACTGTCCGGGGCACGAAGTGTACAAGCGCGATTTCAGCGGCGCGGGCGGACTGTTCTCGGTGGTGTTCGACGAACGGTACAGCGCGGCGCGGATCGACACGTTTTGCGAGTCGCTCGAACTGTTTTCGCTCGGCTGGAGCTGGGGCGGCGCGCACAGCCTCGCGATGCCGTACGACATCGCGTCGATGCGCACTGCGGCGCAGTGGCCGCGTCGCGGCACGTTGGTGCGCTTCTATATCGGTCTGGAAGACGAGGCGGACCTGCGTGCGGATATCGAGCAGAGCCTGGCCAAACTGGCTTAACGCGCGTTAGCCCTGTTCGACACGTTGTTCGAGAAGCCCGCCGGGATGTGTTCCCGGCGGGCTTTTTTGTTGCCCTGAGTATCAGGCAGACCCGACCGTTCGGCCGAATGTTCGATGCCGCTTCGCGACGCTACGATCGTGTGCCTGCCGGATAACGTTGCGGCGCTCGGGGGAGGGGCTTGGATGAATCTTTTCTTCTGGCTGTTGCTGAACCTTGCGGTGCCGATTGCCGGGCCGATCTTTACGCTCGCGCTCGTCGCGCCCGCGTATGGCTGGCGCGTTGCCAGGACGATGATTGCGGCGTCGGTCGAGGACGGGCAACTGTTCTGGTGTGCGATCGGACTTTGCGCCGCCGCGATTTATGAGGCGGTGATGGCCTTGGAGCAGGGCAGCGGGGAGACGTCGATGCTTGCGTTGGGGATCGTTGGGTTCTGCGGGTTGGCGTTCGCCTGTTCCATAGCCGTGATGGCGTGCTTACTCAAGGTGCGGCGGGACGGCTTCGGCACTGTTATCGATCACCGGCAGACCGAGTCCGTGGTTGGCGCGCTATCACGTGGGGCGATAGGCACGTCAATTTTCATGACCTGCCTGGCGGCGCTTCTATCCGCGGCCCTGCACATTTACCTCAATTAGTTTTATTGGATAGTGCAGCTCTTATACTTGTTCTGTCTTGTGGAGGAGCTTATGAAACAATTTATCCTGTCATTGGAAATAGGCAAAAATCACGATCGCATCATGAAGGGCGTGTTGATCTTCAGCATCCTGATTTCCATCGGCATGTTCGCGCTGTTCCTGCCGGCCATTTTCAACAGATAACGCAACGGTTCGCGCGGCTCGCTAGCGCGTCGGTCGTTGTGCCGACGCGAGCGATAACGAATCCCTCGAGCGCCAGCCTCAAACCAACCGCAGCAAACCGTCCAGTCCAACGAAATTGAACGACACGCTGGCTGCTTCCCGCACCACCGGCTTCGCCCGGAATGCAACGGAGAGTCCCGCTTCGGCCATCATTTTCAGGTCGTTCGAGCCGTCGCCCATCGCAATTGCACGCGACGGTTCGATGCCGAGCGTCGCGCAGGTTTCGCGCAACGAGCGCGCTTTCACGTCGGCATTGACGATCTCGCCCATCACATTGCCGGTCAGCTTGCCGTCGATGATTTCAAGCGTGTTCGCGCGCGTGAAATCGAGCCCAAGGCGCGTCTTCAGCTTCGCGGTGAAGAACGTGAAGCCGCCCGACACGAGCAGCGTTTTCAGGCCCGCCTGTTTCGCGCCGGCCAGCATGCGTTCGGCGCCCGGCGACAACCGCAGCCGCTCCTCGTACACGCGCTCGAGCGCGCTGGCGTCGAGCCCTTTCAGCAGCGCGACCCGACGAATCAGGCTCTCGTTGAAGTCCTTGATCTCACCGCGCATCGCAGCCTCGGTGATCGCCGCGACTTCGGCTTTGAGCCCGCAGAAATCGGCGATTTCGTCGATGCACTCGATCGTGATCAGCGTCGAATCCATGTCCATCGCGACGAGGCCGAAGTCGCTCAACTGGCGGCCGGTTTCGACAAACGCGTAGTCGAGTCGATGCGCATAGCAATACGCTTCGACGTCGGCGCGTTGCGCGAGGTTCGCGTCGGCGATGCGAATCGCGTGCTCGTCGATCACGGCGGCGTGCGAGCCGCGTGCGAGCGCGACGAGCGTTTTGTGGTGGTCGGCGGAAAGGGGGGCGACGCTTTGAATGACGAGGTTCATGGACGACCGGTGACGCGGGAAGAAAGAGGCGCGTGGCGCGCGGAAAATCCCGCTATTGTATCGGTTCTGTGCGTTGGCCCGTCGCAGGCGGCTATGCCGGGCTTGCCGTGCGCTCCGGCAACGTGCGGTTCATACTGGCGCATCGAATCATGTGATGCAGTCGTCGCGTTGGCTGAAGCCGGCGATCGGCGCATCGCCGTAACGGAACAGGCCGAACGAATACGGTCACACGAACCCACCACCCCACACGGGCGCAACAAGACGCCCCACGGAGACAACGCATGACCCCGGCAACCGCCGGCGAGGCATCCTCCCTTGCCCGCGACTTCGATCTGCGTCATCTGAGCCCGGCGTTCTACGCCGATCCCTATCCGGTCTATCACGCACTGCGCAGCTATGAGCCAATCCGGCGCATGCCCGACGGCTCGCTGTTCCTGACGCGCTTTCGCGACGTGCAGGCGGTCTACCGCGACCCCAAGACCTTCAGCTCCGACAAGACCGTCGAGTTCCGCCCGAAATACGGCGACTCTCTCCTCTACGCGCATCACACCACGAGTCTCGTGTTCAACGATCCACCGCGCCATACGCGGGTGCGCAAGCTGATCGCCGGCGCGCTGACCGCGCGCGCGATCGCGGCGATGGAGCCCGCCCTGATCCGGCTCGTCGACGGCCTGCTCGATGCGGCCGCGCAGCGCGGGTGTATCGATCTGATCGGCGAATTCGCGGCGGCGATTCCGGTCGAGGTCATCGGCAATCTGCTCGACGTGCCGCACGATGAACGCGCGCCGCTGCGCGACTGGTCGCTCGCGATACTGGGCGCGCTCGAGCCGTCGCTGACCGACGCGCAGTTCGAGCGCGGCAATCGCGCGGTCAGCGAATTCGTCGACTATCTGCGCGGCCTCGTCGCACGACGCCGCCGCGAGCCGGGCGATCCGCAGCACGACGTGCTGACGCGGCTGATCCAGGGAGAGGGGCCGGACGAGCAGCTATCTGAAGCCGAACTGCTGCAGAACTGCATTTTCATCCTGAACGCCGGGCACGAAACGACCACCAACCTGATCGGCAACGGGCTCGTCACGCTGAGCGAGTGGCCTGACGAGCGTGCCGCGCTGCTGCGCGAGCGGGAGTTGATCGGCACCGCGGTCGAGGAGTGCTTGCGCTTCGAGAGTTCGAACCAGCTCGGCAATCGCATGGCCACCGTCGATACCGAGATCGGCGGCGTCGCGCTCGCGCGCGGCACACCGGTCACGCTGTGCATCGGCGCGGCCAATCGCGATCCCGAGCAGTTTGCCGAGCCGGACCGCTTCGATATCCGCCGCGACCCGAACCGGCATCTCGCGTTCGGGTTCGGGATTCATCAGTGCGCGGGTCTGTCGCTGGCGCGGCTGGAAGCGCGGATTGCGATCGGGCGCTTCGTGCAGCGCTTCCCGGCGTATCGCGTCGATGGTGAGCCGACGCGGGGCGGTCGCGTGCGGTTTCGCGGGTTTGCGTCGGTACCGGTCCTGCTCGAGCCTTGATGCGGGCGCCGCGTAGACCGCGCGCACCAGGAAAACCGTAGGTTTTGCCGCCTCGTCGCAAGACTTACAACCCCATGACAGCACGCCGCCGGGCCGAACCGCTCCTGCTTTACGCGCGGCAGCAGTGTCGAGCGCGCCGAAACGCGGGCACGCTTGCTGCTTCGCCTGATATCTCAGGGCCATGGGACAGGGGAGCGCGCGATGGCACACATGATCTGGAAGGGCGCAATCAGTTTCGGGCTCGTCCACGTACCGGTGCAGCTTTATCCGGCGACGCAGTCGGAGAAGGTCGGCTTCAATCTGCTCGACAAGCGCACGATCGATCCGATCGGCTACAAGCAGATCAACAAGCGGACCGGCAAGGACGTGACCCGCGACAACATCGTGCGCGGCTTCGAGTACGAGAAGGATCACTACGTCGTGCTGTCGGACGACGAAATCCGCTCGGCGAACCCCGAGTCGACGCAGACGGTCGACATCCTCGCGTTCGTCGACGCCCCCGACATCTCGTTTCTCTATCTCGATACGCCGTATTTCCTGACGCCCGACCGCAAGGGTGAAAAGGTCTATGCGCTATTGCGCGAGGCGATGACGGCGTCGGGCAAAATCGGCGTCGCGAGTGTCGTGCTGCACAACAAGCAGCATCTGGCGGCGCTGATTCCGCTCGGTCCGATGCTCGCGCTGAACACACTGCGCTGGGCCGACGAGGTGCGCAATTTCGACGAATTCAACGTGCCGCCCGAAGGCATGAAGGCCGCCGGCGTGTCGGCGAAAGAACTCGACATGGCGAAAAAGCTGATCGACGACATGAGCGAGCCGTGGGACCCGATGCAGTATCACGATACGTTTCGCGACGACATCATGGCGCTCGTCGAGCGCAAGATCCAGGCGGGCAAGACCGAGGAGGTCGTCGAGGTCGAAACGCCGCACGAGTCGCGCAAGTCCGCCGACATTCTCGACCTGTCCGATCTGCTGCGCCGCAGTCTTGGCCGCGGCAAGGGCAAGCAGGCCGCCACAGGCCGCAAGCGCGCCGCCGACGAGGACGAGGATCAGAGCGATAGCGAGGCCGAGTCCGATGAAGAGGCGGCAGCGCCCGCGCGCAAAAAGCCGCGCCCGGCAAGCACGGCGCGCAGTCGCAGCGGTAGCGGCGGCAGCGGGCGCGCGACGTCGAAAACCACCGCAACGTCCCGCAAACGGCGCGCGGCGGCCTGAGCGCGCGGCCGAGCCGTCTATGGCACCAAACGCACCGGAGTCATCGCCATGAACGACCGGCTCGACCACTATCATCGCAAGCGCCGCTTCGAGGACACGCCGGAGCCGGCCGGCGCGACGACCCGCGAGCGCGCCGCGAGCAAGACCGGCAAGCGCGCGACGCGTGCCGCGCCCGATACGCTCTCCTACGTGATCCAGGAGCACGACGCGCGGCGTCTGCACTACGACTTCCGGCTCGAACTGAACGGCGCGCTGCTGTCGTGGGCGGTTCCGAAGGGGCCGAGCCTCGACCCGTCGGTCAAGCGGCTCGCGGTGCACGTCGAGGACCATCCGGTCGAATACGGTACCTTCGAGGGCGAGATTCCGCCCGGCAACTACGGCGCGGGTACCGTGATCGTGTGGGATCGCGGCACGTGGGAGCCGGCGGGCGGCGCGGCCGAAGCCGCGCGGTCGTACGCGGCCGGCAAGCTCAAGTTTCATTTGCACGGCGAGAAGCTGCATGGCGGCTGGACGCTCGTACGGAGCCACATGCGCGGCAGCGGCGACAAGGAGCAATGGCTGCTGATCAAGGAGCGCGACGAGGAAGCGCGCGACGAAAGCGACTACGACGTGCTGAAGAAGCTGCCGGGCAGCGTGCTGGCCGACAGAGCTTCGAAAGGCAGGAAAACGAAGCAATCGAAAGCGCAGACGAAAACCTCGCGCGACGGCAAGGCCACGAGCGCGGGCAAGCCGGCGAAATCCGCATCCTCGCGCCGCGCAGCCGATCCCAAACGCCCCGACATCGTCGCGACGCGCAGCGCGCAGTCGCTACGCGAACTCGCCGCATCGCCATCGATCGAAGGCGCGGTCGCAGCGGCCTTGCCCGCGAGCCTGAAGCCGGAGCTGGCGACGCTCGTCGACAGCGCGCCGCCAGGCAATGACTGGCTCTACGAAATCAAGTTCGACGGCTACCGCGTGCTCGCGCGCATCGACCACGCCTCGAAAGCGAAGGGCGGTGCCGTCAGCGTTTTCACGCGCAACGGCAACGATTGGACCGCAAAGTTCAGCAAGCAGATCGAGGCGCTCGCGGCACTCGATGTGCAAAGCGCGTGGCTCGACGGCGAAGCGGTCGTACTCGATGAACGCGACGTGCCGAACTTCCAGTTGCTGCAAAACGCGTTCGATGCGCATCGCCCGCAGGACATCGTGATCTATCTGTTCGATCTGCCGTTTCTGAACGGCTACGACCTGCGCGACGTGCCGCTCGAACAGCGCCGCGCGATTTTGCGGGCGCTGCTCGAAGGCGTCGACGATCGCGTGCTGCGCTTTTCGAACGACTTCGCGTTCAGCGCCGACGAGTTGCTCAAGAGCGCGTGCGACATGGCGCTCGAAGGCATCATCGGCAAGCGGCGCGACAGCAGCTATGTGTCGGGCCGCTCGCCGTCGTGGATCAAGCTGAAGTGCCGGCGCCGCCAGGAGTTCGTGATCGGCGGCTATTCGGAGCCGGGCGGCAGCCGCGCGGCGTTCGGCGCGCTGCTGCTCGGCGTCTACGACGCCGATGGCCGGCTGCAGTACGCGGGCCGCGTCGGCACCGGCTTCGACGCCGCGCTGCTGCGCTCGGTCAAACAGGCGCTCGACGCGCACGCGAGCAAGCGCATGCCGTTCGCGAGCACACCGCGCGAGCGCAGCCGCACGCCCGTGCATTGGGTCGAGCCGGTGCTCGTTGCCGAATGCAACTTCGCCGAATGGACGAGCGACGGCATCGTGCGCCAGGCGTCGTTCGTCAGCCTGCGCGACGACAAGCCGGCGCGCCAGATCGTCAGGGAAACCGCCCGACAAGGAGTCGACGTGCAACAGCAAACCGAAACCGCCACCGCCGATACGCCGCAAACAGGCGCGCCGAAAAAGCGCGCAACCAGCAAGACCGCCAGTGCCGCCAGGCCCGCCGCCAAGGAAAGCGCGCCCGCCCGAACCACGGCAACACGCTCGCGTGCACAGAGCGAAATCGCCGGCGTGCGCATCTCGCATCCCGATCGTGTGATCGACAAGAGCAGCGGCGCAAGCAAACTCGAACTGGTGCAGTACTACGAATCAATCGCCGAATGGATGCTGCCGCATCTGCGCGAGCGGCCCGTCGCGCTGGTGCGCGCGCCCGAGGATATCGGCGGTGAGCTGTTCTTCCAGAAGCACAGCCAGAAGCTGTCGATTCCGCACGTCACGCAGCACGAGGGACTCGATCCGGGCCATCCTCCGCTGATCACGATCGACACGCTTGCCGCGCTGGTCGGCGCCGCGCAGATGGGCACCGTCGAGTTTCATACGTGGAATGCGGTCGCGTCGAATATCGAAAAGCCCGATCGCATGGTGTTCGATCTCGACCCGGACCCGTCGCTCGGCTGGGAACGCATGGTCGAGGCCGCGCAACTGACCCGCTCGCTGCTCGACGAACTGGGCCTGAAGTCGTTCTGCAAGACGAGCGGCGGCAAGGGCTTGCACGTGGTCGTGCCGCTCGCGAAGCAGGCCGGCTGGGACGAAGTGAAGGATTTCTCGCAGGCGGTCGCGCAGCACATGGCGACGACGCTGCCGCAGTACTTCAGCGCCAAGATGGGCGCGCAGAATCGCAAGAAAAAGATTTTCATCGACTATCTGCGCAACAACCGTGGCTCGAGCACGGTGGCCGCATTCTCGGCGCGCGCGCGGCCGGGGCTCGGGGTGTCGGTGCCGCTCGCGTGGGACGAACTGGAGAGCACGACGAGCGGCGATCAATGGGGCATCCGCAATGTCCGCGAGCGTGTGGACGGCCTCAGAAACGACCCGTGGGCCGACTACGCAAAGACGCGTCAGCGCATCACCGCGGCGATGAAAAAGCGTCTGGGCGTCGCGTGATGAGCGCTCGTCCGGGTGGCTGAATCCAACCCGCGAATTCGCCGTGCGTACTTGGCGCGCGAACGCGCTTCGCGAAGGAGCAATGCAATGAAGACCCTGCCGCAATCGACCGATGGCGACCCGCAAGCCGACCCGCACGCGAACAAGGATCCGAAGTCGCTGCAGGAAGCCGCGGCGCCGCTGCCGCATGAAGCCGACCAGCATCCCGAGTCGCAGCACGAGGACGAGCCGCGCCATGTCGGCAAGCAGGCGCATGACGACATCGAGCATGGGCAGCAGGATACCGACCGCCGCGGCGGCGGCGAGTATCAGCAACGCACGCAGAACGACGCGCATGCCGATGTGAACTCGGATCGCAAGCAGGGCGGCGCAAAGGGCGGCAAGCGCTGACGCGGCGTAGCGGGCATCGCGCCGCCTACGCGCCCGCCAGGCCAACCGGCTCGCGATCCCAGTACGGCGGATCGCCAAAATGCGCGGCGACGAAGTCGATGAAGGCGAGCGTCTTCGGCGGCAGGAACGCGCGGCTTGGGTACACGGCCCAGATCGCGACGTCGTCCGCGAGAGGATAGCTGTCGAGCACGCTGACGAGTTTGCCGCTGCGCAGATAGGGCGCCACGTCCCATGTCGATTTCAGCGCGATGCCGAAGCCCGCGAGCAGCGCGTCGCGAATCACCTCGCCGTTGTCGGTGACGAGGCGGCCGCTCACGCGCACGTCGAGGGGACCGGCGGGCGTCACGAAGCGCCAGTCGCGCTGCGCCGACAGGATGATGCACTCGTGCCGCGCGAGATCCGACGGATGATGCGGCGTGCCGCGCGCGGCCAGATAGGCGGGGGCCGCGCACAGCACGCGGCGGTTGACCGCGAGCCGCCGCGCGACCAGCGACGAATCCTTCAGCACGCCGACGCGAATCGCGACATCGATTCCCGCGTCGACCAGATCGACCACCTGATCGGTCAGGCGCAGATCGACGCTGACCCCCGGATAGCGGCGCAGAAACTCGCTGATCACCGGCGACACATGCTGACGCCCGAACGACGACGGCATCGACACGCGCAGCCGTCCCTGCGGCTCGGCCTGCGCGCGGCCGACCGATGCGCGCGCGGCGGCAGCCGCGTCGAGCAGCGCCTCGGCGCGCGTCATGAACACTTCACCGTCCTGGGTGAGGCTGATGCGGCGCGTGGTCCGATGCAACAAACGCGCGCCGAGGATCTTTTCGAGTTGTGCGATCCGCGCGCTCGCGACCGCCGCCGACAAACCGAACTCGCGCCCGGCCGCCGACACGTTGGCGAGCAGCGCGGCACGCACGAACAACGCGACGTCGAGCAGATCGAGCCGTTCGCGTTCGCTGGGCACGGACCGGCCGGCCGGGCTTGAATCGTCCATTATTCTGAAAAACCAAAAAATGATTCAGTGATTATGGCTGTTTTATCAGAATAAGAACCATCCTACGATACGAGTCATGCGTGCACATCAACCGAACCCACAAGGAGCAGCCATGAAAGCCGTCGGACTCTACCGTTATCTGCCCATCGATCACGCCGAAGCGCTCGTCGACGTCGAGATCGCGCAACCCGAAGCGACCGGCCGCGATCTGCTGGTCAAGGTCGAAGCCATTTCCGTGAACCCGGTCGACACCAAGGTGCGCGCGCCGAAAGACACGCTCGAGAAGACGCCGCGCGTGCTCGGCTGGGATGCGGCAGGCACCGTCGTCGCGGCCGGGCCCGAGGTCACGCTGTTCAAGGTCGGCGATCCGGTGTTCTATGCGGGCAGCATTACGCGGCCGGGGGCCAACAGCGAGTTTCATCTGGTGGACGAACGGATCGTCGGGCACAAGCCGGCGTCGCTCGATTTCACGCACGCGGCCGCGCTGCCACTGACCGCGATCACTGCGTGGGAAGCATTGTTCGATCGCCTCGGCGTATCGCCGCAGGGCGCCGACGCAGGCCGGACGGTGCTGATTTTCGGCGGCGCGGGCGGGGTCGGCTCGATCGGCATCCAGCTCGCGAAGCAGCTCGGCAAGCTGCAGGTGATCGCGACCGCGTCGCGGCCCGAATCGGCGAAATGGGCACGGGAGCTCGGCGCGGATCACGTCGTCGATCATTTCGGCGATGTGCCCGCGCAGATGAAGGAGATCGGCATCGAGCAGGTCGACTACGTGCTGATCTTCAACGACACCGACCGTAATTTCCCGGCCGCCGCGCAACTGATCAAGCCGCAAGGCGGCGTCTGCACGATCGTCGAGAACAGCGCCGCCGTGCCCGTCGAATTGCTGAAGGCGAAGAGCGCCGCGTTTCACTGGGAGTTCATGTTCACCCGCTCGATGTTCGGCACGACCGACATGACCGAGCAGCACAAGCTGCTGACCGAGGTCGCGCGGCTCGTCGATGCCGGCACGTTGCGCACGACGCTCGGCCAGGACCTCGGCCGCATCAACGCGGAGAATCTGCGTCGCGCGCATGGGTTGCTCGAAGCAGGACGCGCGATCGGCAAGCTGGTGCTGACCGGCTTCTGAGATGAAATCGACGCGCAGAAAGCGCGTCGCCGCAAGCGGGTTAACACCCGGGCCGACACGACACGCGCGGCAGCGCGCTTGGCGTTAGACTGACGACGCAGCATGCCAAAACGGTTGCGTGTTTTGCGGCGAGGCCAGCCGGTATGAACCGGCCGGCCCTCGGCAGTGCGTGAACAGCGCACAGGCAGTCGCGTCGACGCGAGCGCGCAGCGGCACAACAAGGAGGTGACAGTATGAGCTTCAGCTTCAAACTCTCCGCCGTTTCCGTTGTCGCTTCTCTCGCCTGCGCGCTCGTGCCGGCTGCTCGCGCAGCCACGCCGATCACGGTGACCAACAAGGCCCCGCTCGACGGTCCGATCCGCTACACCGTTCGCGTCACGTCGAAACAGTTCGGCAATTCCCAGGAGACCCGCACGATCCGCTCGGGCGAATCGGACGACTTCACGTGGAAGACCGTGCCGCCCGGCGGTCCGGTGGCCGCGACGGACGCATGCCCGGACTATGCGTCGCTGCCGGTCGACGAGAATGGCGCGATGATCCGCCAGACGCAGATCCGCTTCGCGCCGGTGGTGGCAAGCGACGGCACCGCGGCCGTCCAGCTGAGCTTCCAGGCGCAGACGCCGCATGGCGTGAAAACCGTGACGAGCGGCGGCAAGACGCTGAAGTGTCCGAACGATATGCGCGTGAGTCAGATCGTGCGTTTCACGATGCCGGTCAACGGCACGACGAAAACGCTGACGCTGACCGACGGCACGGAGATCGCCGTCACCGCGAAGCGTTGAAGGTTCGAGCGTGCGGCGTGATGGCCGCGTGCGCGACCGTAGCACGCGCTAGCGCGTCATCCTTGTGCGTCATCCTTTGCGTGCCTCACGCTCGCCGAGCCGCGCCGGCAAGAACTGATGCTCGGCCGAAAAGAGCCGCCTGTACGTGAGCAGCACCGCGCCCACGGTCCCCAGCGCCGCCGCCGCCGCGATCAGAAACATGATGACGATCTGATAGCGCACCGCCTGCAATGGCGACTGCCCGGCCAGCACCTGACCGGTCATCATGCCTGGCAAACTGACGACGCCGACCACCGCCATCTGGTTCAACGTCGGCATCATGCCCGCGCGCACCGCCTGGCGCGCCGGCGCCTGGGCGGCCTCCCAGCGTGTCGCGCCGAGCGCGAGCGCCATGTCGACGCGGTCGCGCCGCGCGGTCAGCTCCTCGGTCATCCGCTCGATGCCGAGCGATACACCGGTCAGCGTGTTGCCGAGGATCATGCCGAGAATCGGAATCGCATATTGCGGCGCGTACCACGGATGGATGCGGATCACGACGAACAGTCCCACCGCGGCCATGAGCCACGAGCTGACCCAGATCGACAGCACGCTGTCGGCGCGTTGTCCGGCATAGGTATGGCTGCCGCGCTGCGCGCCGGCGAAACCGGCGATCAGCGTCATCACGATCATCAGCGGCAGCACCACGTACCAGCGAGCGAAACTGAACACCCAGCCGAGCACATAGCCGATCGCGAGCAACTGGACCACGGTGCGCACCGCCGCCCATGCGAGCTTGCGCTCGAGATCGAGCTTCAGCGCGACCGACACCGCGCCATTCACGACGATCAGCAGCGTCGCGATCGCGACGTCCCATAAGCTCAGATTCTGCAGGCTCATTGGCGGGGCTCCCGACGCTGGTCCGCGGGAGCGCGTTGGTCCGCATCGCGCCGCACGGAAGTGTGTTCGGCCAGTACGCCGGCGCGCATCGTCAGATGCCGTTCGCTCATGCGTGCCGCCTGCTCGACATCGTGCGACACCCACATCGATGCGTGAGCGCCCGGCGCGGCATCGAACCACGCCTGCACGAGCGCTTCGATCGCGCGCGACGACGCCGGGTCGAGCGATGCGGTCGGCTCGTCGAGCAACAGCACTTCGGGCGCGAGTTGCAGCACGCGGATCAGCGCGGCGATCTGCGCTTCGCCACCCGATAATTCGCTTGCGCGCTTGCCGAGAAAGTCCTCGCCGCGGCCGGCCTGCATCGCGAGCCTGGCCGCGCGCGTGCGATCGAAGCGCGCGTCGCGATATGCCCGCAGCTCAAACGGATAGCGCAGATTGTCTTCGACGCTGCCGTCGATCAGCGCGGGCCGCTGCCGGATATACGCGATTGCGCGCCGGTAGCGCGGAATCCGCGCACGCTCGAGCGGCGCGCCATGCCACAGGATGCGCCCCGCATCGACCGGATCGAGCAGCGCGAGCGCGCGCAGAAACACGCTCTTGCCGGAGCCGGACGGTCCGGTAATCGCGACGCGCTCGCCGGCGCGCAGGGCGAAGGTGGTCGGCTGCAACAGCGTCTGGCCGCGTTGCGCATCGCGCCGCACGATGCCGTCGGCGAGGACGAAGGGAACATCGGTCATGGTTGGAACGTCGTGGGGAGGGTGCGCCGGTGGGGCTGTCGGCAAAGCGTGCGCCATGATAAAACGACGAGGCGCAACAGCGCACGACCGACGCGGCGATTCATGCTCGCGCGCCAGGTACGATAACTGCTGCACGGTGCACAACGTAGAACAATACGCGGAGCTTTTCAATGGCAGGGTCGAGCGGCACCGGACGACGGGTCGGAAAAATCTTTGCATGGCTGCTGGCGGCGCTCGTGATCCTGATTGTCGCGCTCGTCATCTTCATCCTGAGCTTCGACTGGAACCGCGCGCGGCCTTACATCGACGACAAGGTCAGCCAGGCGATCGGCCGGCCGTTTGCGATCAACGGCGACCTGAAGGTGGGCTGGCGTCATGCGGTCGGCGAGACCGGCTGGCGCGGCTGGGTGCCCTGGCCGCGCTTTTCGGCGGCCAACATCGCGATCGGCAATCCCGACTGGACCAAACAGCCGCAGTTCGCGACGCTCGACGAAATCGACTTCGAGGTCGAGGTGCTGCCGCTGCTCGCGCACGACATCGTGATTCCGGCGATCAACCTCGTGAATCCGTCGGTCGATCTGGAACGTCTTGTCGACGGGCGCAATAACTGGACCTTCAAGCTGCCGTCGTCGAGCGGACCCACAGAGTGGAAGCTCGATCTGCACGATATCGCGTTCGCGAAGGGCAACATCGCGCTGTCGGATCAGCAGAAGAAGGTCGAGGTGCAGATGGTCGTCGATACGCTCGGGCAGCCGATCCCGATCGGCGACGCGCTGAAGCAGCAGGAAGCGGCCTCGCGCAGCGCGTCGGCTCAGGCCGTCGGCCGGGCGGGCGCGCGCCAACTCGCCGCGCAGGCCGAGGCACAGGCGGCCTCGGAGGTGAAGGCGGCTTCCGCAGCGGCGGCTTATGAAGCGGCGGCGCAGGCGTCGGGCGCATCGGGCGCGTCCGCAACGTCGGGCGTGGCCGCGGTTTCCGGCGCGCTCGCGACGAGCGGCGCCGCCGCCCCGGCCGAAACCACCAGCGGGAGCGCCAGCCCGGCCGCGGCTGTCTCGGGGGCGAGCGGCAGCGCACCTGGCGCCAGGCGCGCGACGCCGCTTTATGCGATCGGCTGGACCGTCAAGGGCACCTACAACCGCACGCCGGTGTCGGGCAACGGCAAGCTCGGCGGCGTGCTCGCGCTGCAAGACGCGAACCGGCCGTTCCCGGTGCAGGCCGATGTCAAGGCCGGCGATCTGCATATCGCCTTCGTCGGCACGCTCACCGATCCGGCGCATCTCGGGGCGCTCGATCTGCGTCTCTGGCTGCAGGGCAACAGCATGGCGCGCCTGTATTCGCTGACCGGCGTGACCTTGCCCGAGACCCCGCCGTACGCGACCGAGGGTCGTCTGATCGGTCAGTTCAAATCGAGCGGCAACGTGTTCACGTATGAAAACTTTACAGGCCGGGTCGGCGGCAGCGATCTGAACGGTTCGTTGACCTATACCGCGCGCGAGCCACGTCCGCTGCTGCAGGGCGAACTCGAGTCGCATCTGTTGCAGTTCTCGGATCTCGCGCCGGTGATCGGCGCCGATTCGAACGCGAGCAAGGCGAGGCGAGGCGACGCGGCCGCGCAGCCGGGCAACCGCGCACTGCCGGTCGAGGAGTTCCGCACCGAGCGCTGGAAGGCGATCGACGCCGACGTCAAGTTCACCGGCCGGCGCATCATCAAGAACGCGAACCTGCCGATCACCGATCTGTACACGCACGTCGTGATGACCGACGGCGTGCTGTCGCTCGTGCCGCTGAAGTTCGGCGTCGCGGGCGGCTCGCTCGCGTCGGACATTCATCTCGATGGCAGCGCGGCGCCGCTGAAGGGCCGCTTCGCGATGTCGGCGCGGCACGTCAAGTTGAAGCAATTGTTCCCGAGCTTCAAGACGATGCAGAACGCGCTCGGCGAGATCAACGGCGATGCGTCGCTGTCCGCGACCGGTAATTCGCCGGCGGCGCTCGCGGCGACTTCGAACGGCGAGTTGAAGGCGCTCGTGACCGACGGCACCGTGAGTCGTCTGCTGATGGAGGCGGCCGGGCTCAACGTCGCGAACGTCGTCTATGAAAAGCTGTTCGGCACTAGCAACGTGAAGATCAATTGCGCGGCCGCCGATTTCGTCGCGACCGACGGCGTGCTCGAAGCGCGCGTGTTCGCGCTCGACACCGGCGACGCGGTAATCAACATCGACGGTCACGTGAATCTGCGCGACGAGACGATGGACCTGGGCGTGCATCCGCATACGAAGGGCTTCCGGGTCTTTTCGCTGCGCTCGCCGCTGTACGTGAAGGGCACCTTCAAGGATCCGCACGTCGGCGTCAATGCGGCCGCGCTCGCGTTGCGCGGCGGCGCGGCGGTCGGGCTCGGGCTGATCAATCCGTTCGCGGCGCTGATCCCGCTGCTTGCGCCGAGCAACAACAAGCCGCTGCCGTGCGCGCAATTGCTCGCGCAAGTGCGGCAGATGCCGAAGGCGCCGCCGCCGGGCGTCAAGCAACAGCCGAAGGCGCCGATATCGCTCGAGGGCGCGCCCGTCAACAAGTCCTCGGGCGGCGCGTCGTCGCCAGCCGCGGTGGATCGTAAGCCAGCGACGTCGTCGCCGGCGAGCGCGGCCGAATACAAGGGCAGCTGAGGCGCGGCGAGCGCGTCGATGATGCGATCGCCGAATCAACGGCATGATGCCGCGTGAAGAGCTGCGCGCGGTTGCCGTCGAGCCAGGGTTTCGATGAAGCGAAGAGAACGACCTGTCAGCAGCCCTGAACTTCAGGGTGCCCGATTGGCCTATCTGAGCGAACGTGGTGTTGCATCGCCCGACGCATCCTGGCGACGCACGCCGCGCCGGGTACCGATTCGTGTCGCGCCGAACTCCATCAGAATCTTGCCGCGCGCACGGCTCGCGAACACGAGGAAGCCGAAGCCGTCGGCCTCGTACCAGTAGCCGCCGTTCTCGAGACCATCGAGCGGCTGCTCCAGCGCGTTGGTAATGGATTCGAGGCAGCGCCGCCGCAATTCGGCTGGTGCGGGGTAGGGCGGCTGTGCGCCGCGCACACTGCATAGAAGCACGTCGAGTCCGGGCAGCACGTGTGCATAGAGCACCGGTTCGTCCTGCGCGCGAGCCCGCGCAATCTTGGTGTCGAGTTGACCGAACGGCTTGAAATGCCGCAGAACCGCGAGGAACGACTCGTCGCCGTCCACCTTCGCGCGTCTACGCTTTTTCGGGAAGGACATAAAAATTCGCCTGAAAAAGAATTGCAAGAATCGCTGCGTCCTCATGCGACCACTCCCGGCTTTCGCGCGCCGCACGTCGATGTTTTATAGCATACGACAAGGCCGGATTCACGATGATTCGACGCTACCGCATCGCCCCACCGCCTCCCGCACGAATCATGCCGAACCGCCTCGCCGCGCGCATTCGCATCCCAGCACACCTTGTCTCCATCATAGACGCAGGCGGCGCGGAAAAAACATCCCATCCCAATAAAAAAGTCATCTTTGTGTGGTCGAGCGCTTGCTGGCGCGTCGTTGAAATATCACTGATTCACGTCGATAATGGCCCGTCCAGCCGCGCGGCGCCCGCCTTGCAGGGCGCGACGGGTGCGCGCGCGAGCCCCGCCGTTCGAGTGACAGCCTGAACCACAGCCTGAATGCCCTGACGGGACCATGAAACTATTCACCAAAGGTCTGCTGCTGATCGCGATACCGAGCGTGGTCGAACTCGCGCTGCTCGGGGTCGTCTTCGATACCCAGGAGCGGACCGCGCAGGCCGCGCGATGGGTCGACAACAGCAAGCAGATCCTCTACGAGTCGTCGGCCATCGTCGATCCGCTGCTGCGTCAGGCCGCGCGCGTGCGCACGGCGATGGTGACGGGCAGCGCCTCGCTGATCGACCGCCATGCGGTGTGGGTCGACCTGAATGACCGGCTCGCGAAGCTCGATGCGCTCGTCGCCGAAACGCCGGCCCAGGCCGAGCGCGTGCGCAGCATGCGGCGCGCGATCGACGCGTATCGCGAACAGAGTGTCGCGATCTCGCAGGCGTTGCACGAGGGGCGCAGTCTACGCCCCTATATCGCGCTCGAAACCGGCGAGTTGCCGGAGCAGATCGCGGTGTTCCGCGACGAGTTGGCCCAGTTCGGCGCGGCGGCGTCGGCGCTCGACGTCGAGCGCTCGAGCGCGCTCCGCGAGCGGCGCGTGCTTCAGCAGCGCGCACTGATCGCCGCGGTGTTCGGCTCGATGTTGATCTGGGCGGTCACCGCCTTCGTGTTCGCGCGCGGCATCGGCCAACGCCTCGAAGTGCTGACCGATAACGCCGAGCGGCTCGGCAGCGGCCGGCCGCTCGCGGCGCCGTTGTCGGGCAGCGACGAAATCGCCGCGCTCGACACGGTGCTGCATCAGACCGATGCGCGTCTGCGCGAGGCGGAAGCCGGGCAGGAGGCGCTGAAGACGGAGCTCGAAGCACGCGCGCGCGAACTGGCGGCCGTCAATGAGGAATTGCGCCAGGAAACGCAGGACAACGAGATGTTCATCTACAGCGTGTCGCACGATCTGCGCTCGCCGCTCGTCAATCTGCAGGGGTTTTCGAAAGAACTGCACGTGTCGTGCGACGAACTCGACGTGCTCGTCGGACAGGCTCGTCTGCCGGAGAACGAAGCACGGCGCATGACGCAGATCCTCGATGGCGACGTGCGCGAGTCGTTGCACTATTTGCGCACCGCGGTCGCGCGCGCGGCGGCGATCATCGACGCGCTGTTGCGCATCTCGCGCGCGGGACGGCTCGAATATCAGTGGCAGCGGGTCAGCGTCGAGCGCGCGGTGGCGCGAGTCGTCGATGGGCTGCAAGGCACGATCGGCCAGCGCGCCGCGAGCGTCACGGTGCGCGAGCTGCCGCCCGCATGGGGCGATCCGGCGGCGGTCGAGCAGATCTTCGGCAACCTGATCGGCAATGCGCTGACTTTCCTCGATCCGGCGCGCCGCGGGCGCATCGAGGTCGGCGCGCTCGCGCCCGAACCCGTCGACGAAAGCGAGCCGCGCGCGGTCCGTATGCGCACCTATTACGTCCGCGATAATGGGCTCGGCATTCCGGCCGTGTATCTGTCGAAGGTGTTTCGCGCGTTCCAGCGTCTGCACGGGGACGTTGCAAGCGGCGAGGGGATCGGCCTCGCGGTGGTGCGGCGCGCGGTCGAGCGGCACGGCGGGCGCGTCTGGGTCGAATCGGCCGAAGGCGCCGGATCGACCTTTTTCGTGGTGCTGCCCGAGCAGCCGGCGCGCCTCTGAGCGCGGCGCACGCCGGCGCGGGCACTGCCGCTGCCATTCTCCCGGCGGCATGGATGACGAATCGTTGGCACGGAGAGCCTATGAATCACGCGCAAGCGGTCAGCATCGTTCTGATCGAAGACGACGACGGCCACGCGACGCTCGTCGAGCGGAATCTGCGCCGCGCCGGCATTTCGAACGGTTTCGTGCGCTTTCGCGACGGCCAGCAGGCGCTCGATTACTTCTTCGGCCCCGCGGCCGTTGAGCCGTTGACCGACGCCGACGGCCATCCCTATCCGCCGCGCGAGAATCTGGCGAATTTCGTCGTGCTGCTCGATCTGAAGATGCCGCGCGTCGACGGCTTCGAGGTGTTGCGGCGTCTGAAGGAAGCCCCCGAGACCGCCGCCGTGCCCGTGATCGTGCTGACCACGACCGACGATCCGCGCGAAATCGCGCGCTGCTACGAACTCGGTTGCAACGTCTATCTCTGCAAGCCGGTCGAATACGATGCGTTCATCGAGGCCGTGCGTCGGCTCGGCTTTTTCCTGCAAGTGGTCAAACTGCCGCCGGGGCAGCGGCTCGCGCCGCCCTGAAGCTGTCCGAAAGCCGTTCATGACAAGATGAGCACCGTATCGAGCTGGAGAGCACCTGCATGATCGAAGAAGTGTCCACGCCGCACGCCGCCTATGTGCTCGTCGTCGATGACGACGAGGGCATCTTGCGGCTCGCGCGCAAGTCGCTCGAACGCGCCGGCTGCCGGGTGACGATTTGCGCCGGCGTCGAGGCGGCCCGCGAGCGGCTCGCGAGCCGCGCCCCCGATCTGCTCGTGCTCGATTATCAGCTGAGCGGACCGGAGACCGGGCTCGATTTCTTCCGGCGTCTGCGCGCGGAGGGCGTGCGCATTCCGGCGATCCTCGTGACCGGCTTCACCGACGAGTCGCGCGTGATCGAAGCGCTGCGCGCGGGCGTGTCCGACGTGGTGCCGAAGTCCGGCGACTATCTCGACTATCTGCCAGAGGCCGTGGAGCGCGTGTTGTCGCAGGTGCGGCTGCAACGCGCGTCCGACGAAGCGCTACTGCTGCGCGATCGCGAGCTGCATTACCGCACGCTGTCGGAGACGTTGCCGCATCTCGTGCTGACCTGCGACGCGGCCGGCGATTGCGACTTCCTGTCGAAGCAGTGGTACGACTACACCGGCTTGCCCGAACATGGCTCGCAGGGTCTCGCGTGGCTCGACGCCGTGCATCCCGACGATCGCGAGCAGATCCGGCAAAGCTGGCTGAAGGCCGTCGCGAGCCGCAGCGGCGACTATCGGCACGAGCTGCGGATTCGCCGCCACGACGGCGAGTACCGCTGGTTCGACGTGCGCGTGGTCGCGATGCGCGATGCCGATGGCAACGTCAGCAAATGGTTCGGTAGCTGCACCGACATCCACTCGCAGCGCGAGGCGATCGAGGAGCGCGAGCGACTGCTCGAGTCCGAGCAGGCCGCGCGCCAGGCGGCCGAACAGGCGAATCGCGCGAAGGACCGTTTTCTCGCGATGCTGTCGCACGAATTGCGCACACCGCTCACGCCGGTGCTCGCGGGCGCGAGCGTGCTCGAGATGATCCCGGAACTGCCGGAGCAGGCGCGTGCGAGCGTGCGCATGATCCGCCGCAACGTCGAACTGGAGGCGCGGCTGATCGACGATCTGCTCGATCTGACGCGCGTCGCGAACGGCAAGCTGCGGCTGTCGCTGGAGACCGTCGACGTACACGAGGTGATCGACAGCGTGCTCGAACTCTTTCGCAGCGAAATCCAGGTCAAGCAGCAGGACGTGCATGTCGAGAAGCACGCGACGCATCACTACGTGCTCGCCGATCGCGCGCGGCTGCAACAGATGCTGTGGAACCTGATTCGCAATGCCGCGAAGTTCACGCCGGACGGCGGCCATATCTATGTGCGCACACGCGACGAACGCATGCAGGTGCAGATCTCGGTCGAAGACACCGGCATCGGCATCGAGCCGGAGCAGATCGGCAAGCTGTTCAATGCGTTCGAGCAGGGCGACCAAAGCATGACGCGGCAGTTCGGCGGCCTGGGTCTCGGTCTCGCGATCACGAAGGCTTTGACGGACGTGCACGGCGGCACTGTGACCGCGCAGAGTCCTGGTCCGCATTGCGGCGCGACCTTCACGATCACGCTGCCGATCGCCGCCGCGCCGGCCCCCGCGCCGCCGGTCATCGTGCCGAGCAACGTGCAGCCGGCGAGTTCGCTGTCCGTGCTGCTGATCGAGGACCATGCCGACACCGCCGACGTGATGGCCCAATTGATGCGCGGCCTGGGTCATCAGGTGATGGTGGTCGGGCGCGTCGACGATGCGCTTGCCGCGACGCAGTTGCGCAGGTTCGATCTGGTTGTCAGCGATGTCGGATTGCCCGATGGCACCGGTCTCGATTTCGTCAAGGCGTTTCGCGAACATTCCGACGTGCCAGCCGTCGCGCTGACCGGCTTCGGCACCGACGAGGACGTGCGCCGCTGTCTGAGCGCGGGCTTTACATCGCATTTGACGAAGCCTGTCAATTTCGGCCAGCTCGAAGCGATGATCGAAAATGCCGCGCAATTGAAGCGGCGAAAGGATGAGTAAGGTTCGATAAAGCGCAGCGCGCTGAAGGCAGCGTGAAAACACAAAGGCCTGTTGCGACGCCGATCGCAACAGGCCTTTTGATTTCACTGGCTCAGGCCGTCCAACCCGAGCTTGATTCGACGATTAACGCTGCTGGTTGTTCAGCGAATCGCGGATCTCGCGCAGCAGCAGCACGTCTTCCGGCGGCGGCGGCGGCTCCGCCGGCGCGGCTTGCGGCTCCTTGCGCAGTTTGTTGATGAACTTGACCATCAGAAAGATGATGAACGCGAGAATGATGAAGTTGATCGTCGCGGTAATGAACGAACCGTAACCGAACACCGCCACGCCACCCGTCTGCAGGTCTTTATATGATTCGGGGTTGCCTTTGTAAGTGGCCGGAATATGGCCCAGGCGAACGAACAGGTTGGAGAAATCGAGGCCGCCGGTAGCGACCCCGACAACCGGCATGATCAGGTCTTTAACCACGGAATTGACAATGGTGGAAAACGCGCCGCCGATAATCACACCGACCGCCAGATCCATCACGTTGCCTTTGAGGGCAAATTCTTTAAATTCCTGGATCATGCTCATACATACACCTCCCTGATGTGAATAGCCGAATCATACCAACCTGAAGCGGATAGGCTAGTGCTTTAGCCGCAAGGCAACAAGCGCATTTGCTGCGCGTCGCTATTGAGGAAACTGTGACTCGCTATGGCGCGCGCGCTCCAGATGCGCGGCAAAACTGACCGGGTCGATATTGGCGCCGCACAGCAGCACGCCCACGCGTTTGCCCTGCAACTGTTCGCGCAGCGGTCCGAGCAATCCGGCCGTGGCGGCCGCGCAAGCCGGCTCGACCGCGAGCTTCAGCTGATTGAACAGAATCAGCATCGCCTCGCGCAACTGGTCGTCGGACACGGTGACGATCCGATCGACATGGCGGCGGCACAGCTCGTAGCTGTATTGCTCGGTATGCGGCGACATCAGCGAATCGGCGATGCTGTGCATGTGGCCCATTCTGACCGTATGGTTGGCGGCAAAACTCTTGCTCATCACGTCCGAGCCTTCGGGTTCGACGCCGTACACGTGCACGTTCGGATTCGCGAGCCGCAGCGCGGTGGAGACCCCGGCCGCGAGTCCGCCGCCGCCGATCGGCACGATCACCGCTTCGAGGTCGGGCGTTTGCGTGGCCCATTCGTAGCCGAGCGTCGCCGAGCCGAGCACCGTGCGATAGCCGTTGAACGGATGCACGAAATAGCGGCCTTCCTCGGCCTCGACGCGGCGCACCAGTTCGAACGCTTCGGCGAGATCTTCCGCATAGACGATGTCGGCGCCGTACTCGCGGCACAACGCGACGCGGGCCGGATTCGCCGCGCTGAACAGCACGACCTTGGCGCTGACGCCGAGCCGCATCGCCGCATAGGCGATCGCCACCGCGTGATTGCCGCCCGACACGCAGGTGACCCCCGCGCTCTTCTGCGCGTCGTCGAGCGCGAGCAGGTTCGTGAAGGCGCCGCGTGCCTTGAAGCTGCCGCCCGCCTGCAGCAGCTCGAACTTGAAATTGACGACGGTGCCGCGCAGCGACGAGAAGTCGAGCCGGTCGAACACCGGCGTGCGCGCGACCCAGGGCGTCAATGCGAAGTGCTGCGCGGCGATGTCGTCGAGCGTGGGGATCGGCTCACCGTCGATCGTGTGATCCGTGTGCTGCGGCATGGCGCTGGACATGGCGGTCGCTCCGGAGTCGTCGATGTCGCTGAGGCCCGTGGCTCGGCGCGCAGGTTCACTGCGGCTGCGCGCCGCTGCAACGAAACGGGCTAAGCGGCCTCGACCGACATGCTGTGGATGAACTTGCGCAAGAAGCGCTCGCACGCGACGAGCTGCGCGAGCTCGACGAATTCGTTCGCCTTATGCGCCTGCTGGATGTCGCCGGGGCCGCAGACGATGCTCGGAATCCCCGCGTTCGAAAACAGGCCGGCCTCGGTGCCGTATGCGACCTTGCGCTTGTCCTGGTCGGCCGTCAGCGCGCGGACGAGCTGCGTGATCGCGGCCTGTTCGGACGAATCGAGTCCGGGCGCCGCGGCGATCTTCGTGATCTCGATCGCGGCCGACGGGTGCTCGCGCAGCATTTTCGGCAGCAGCGTTTCGCGCGCGTAGCTGTCGATGCGCGCGAAGATCTGCTCGGGATCGAGCGTCGGCAGATTGCGGAACTCGAACTGGAACTGGCATTCGGCCGGCACCGTGTTGATTGCGTTGCCGCCCGTGATCGTGCTGGTCTGCGCGGTGCTGAACGGCACGTCGTACAGTTCGTCGAAGGGGCCTTGCGCGCGGAACTGGTCGGCCATGTCGCGGATGTAGCAGATCAGGCGAGCCGCGTACTCGATCGCGTTCAAGCCCTTCGGCGTCAGCGACGAATGCGCGGCCTGGCCGCGTACGCAGCACTGATACGCGTTGATGCCCTTGTGCGCGATGATCGGGCGCATGCTGGTCGGTTCACCGACGATGCAGCCGTCCGGCTTTACGCCGCGCTTCATCAGATCGGCGATCAGAAGCGGCGCGCCCACGCAGCCCACTTCCTCGTCGAACGACAGCGCGAGGTGGATCGGCTTCGCGAGCTTCGTGCGCAGCATGTCCGGCACGAGCGCGAGCGCCGCGCCGATGAAGCCCTTCATGTCGCAGGTGCCGCGGCCATAGAGCTTGTCACCGCGAATCTCCGGCTTGAACGGATCGCTGTCCCATTGCTGGCCGTCCACCGGCACGACGTCGGTGTGGCCCGACAGCACGACGCCGCCGTTCGTTTCGCCGTCGTGCGCGGGAATGGTCGCGAACAGGTTCGCCCATTTGCCGCCCTTACCGTGCGTCAGCGTCGCGTCGATACCGACCGCGCGCAGCTCGTCGCGCACGGTTTCGATCAGGCCGAGGTTTGGATTGCGGCTCACCGTGTCCATCGACACGAGACGGGTGACCCAGGGCAGAGATATCGGAGAAGCGGGGGACGCGGAGGAGGCGGACGACTGCAACGATTGCGCTGTTTCAGCGACGTGAGACATGACATGACTCCAGCGTTTTGTGTCTATCGATCATATCCCAAATTGCAGTTTCGTAAGGATGTCCCAAAAAGCCGGGCTCGCGTTGGCGCAGCGCAGCATCGATGCAAAAAACGGGGGACGTCCCCCCGTTTTCTGCAGTTTTCACGAGCCTGTGCGCGCAGCGTGCCGCGCTCAGCGAGCCGGCGCCGCCGCCGTGCCGCGGCTCGGCGAACCGAGCGCGCGCAGGGTCTCCTTGACGGTCGCGACGCGCACCGCGAGATCCGGGCTGCGCGTTTCGATACGCAGCTTGTCCTGACCCGCGAGCTTGATGTGCTTGTGCTTCTGCACCATCTCGATGATCCGCATCGCGTCGACGGGCGGATTGGGGATGAACTGCAGGCCGATCACCGCTTCACCGGCATCGATCTTCGAAATGCCGAGCGGCTTCGCGGCGAGCCGCAGTCGATGCGTCTCCACCAGCGCATGCGCCTGCGGCGGCAGCTTGCCGAAGCGGTCGATCAGCTCTTCCTGGATGCCGTCGATCGAATCGTTGTGTTCGCAGTTCGCGAGGCGCTTGTACAGCGACAGACGTTCCTGCACGTCGCCGCAATAGTCCGACGGCAGGATCGCTGGCGAATGCAGGTTGATCTCGGTGGTCGCGGCGAGCGGCGCGGTGAGGTCTGGCTCCTTGCCGTTCCTGAGCGCCCTCACTGCGTCGTTGAGCATGTCGGTATAAAGCTGGAAGCCGATCTCGTGAATCTCGCCCGACTGCTTGTCACCGAGCACCTCGCCGGTGCCGCGAATTTCGAGGTCGTGCATCGCGAGATAGAAGCCCGAGCCGAGTTCCTCCATCTGCTGGATCGCTTCGAGCCGCCGTTGCGCCTGCTTGGTGAGCCCCTGCGGATCGTGCACGAGCAGATACGAGTACGCCTGGTGATGCGAGCGGCCGACGCGGCCACGCAGCTGATGCAATTGCGCGAGGCCGAACTTGTCGGAGCGGTGGATCAGGATCGTGTTCGCGCTCGGCACGTCGATGCCGGTTTCGATGATCGTCGTGCACAGCAGCACGTTCGCGCGTTGCGCGACGAAGTCGCGCATCACCCGCTCCAGTTCCCGCTCGTGCATCTGTCCATGCGCGACCGCGATGCGCGCTTCGGGCACCAGCTCTTCGAGCATCTGCCGGCGATTCTGGATCGTCTCGACTTCGTTGTGCAGGAAGTAGACCTGGCCGCCGCGCTTCAACTCGCGCAGCATTGCTTCGCGAATCACGCTGTCTTCCTCGCGCCGCACGAAGGTCTTGATCGCGAGGCGCTTTTGCGGCGCCGTTGCGATCACCGAAAAATCGCGCAGGCCTTCGAGCGCCATGCCGAGCGTACGGGGGATCGGTGTCGCGGTCAGCGTCAGCACGTCGACTTCCGCGCGCAGCGCTTTCAGCGCCTCCTTCTGACGCACGCCGAAGCGATGCTCCTCGTCGATGATCACGAGTCCGAGCCGCTTGAACTGCACATCGGACGATAGCAGCTTGTGCGTGCCGATCACGATGTCGACCGCGCCTTCGTTGATCTGCCGGATCGCCGCGTTGACTTCCTTGGTCGACTTGAAGCGCGACAGCTCGGCGATGCGCACCGGCCAGTCGGAGAAGCGGTCGCTGAAGGTTTGCGTGTGCTGCTCGGCGAGCAGCGTGGTCGGCGACAGCAGCGCGACCTGCTTGCCGCCCATCACCGCGATGAACGCCGCGCGCAATGCGACCTCGGTCTTGCCGAAGCCGACGTCGCCGCATACGAGCCGGTCCATCGGCTTGCCGCTCGTCATGTCGCCGATCACGGCCGCGATCGCGGCGGCCTGGTCCGGCGTTTCCTCGAAACCGAAGCTCTCGGCGAACTTCACGTAGTCCTTCGGTTCGAGCGCGAACGCGTGGCCCTCGCGGGCGGCACGGCGGGCGTACAGGTTGAGCAGCTCGGCGGCGGTGTCGCGGATCTGCTGCGCGGCCTTGCGCTTGGCCTTTTCCCACTGGCCCGAGCCGAGCGAATGCAGCGGCGCGCTGTCCGGATCGGCGCCGCTATAGCGCGAGATCACGTGCAATTGCGCGACCGGCACGTAGAGCTTGCTGTCGCCCGCGTATTCGAGGTGCAGGAACTCGGTTTCGCCTTCGCCGAGATCCATCGTCACGAGACCCATGTAGCGGCCGATACCGTGCTGCGAATGCACGACCGGGTCGCCGAGCTTCAGCTCGGACAGATCGCGCACCATCGAATCGACGTTGCTCGCCTGTTCCTGGCGGCGGCGTCCCGAGCGGCGCGCGAGCGGCCCGTACAGCTCGGTTTCGGTGATGATCGCGATGCCGTCGCCCGGCAGCGCGAAGCCGTTCGCGAGCGGCGCGACGCCGAGCGAGAAACGCGCGTCGCTCTTGAGCCAGTCGGCGAAGCTGTCGGCCGAGGCGGGCTTCAGCTGGTTGTCGGCGAGCAGTTGCAGCAGCGTCTCGCGGCGGCCCGCCGATTCGGCGGCGAACAGCACCCGGTTCGGCGTCGTGCTCAGATACGCGCGCAGCGCCGAGACGGGATCGTCGGCGTGACGATCGATCGCGAGGTTCGGCAGCGCGATCGACCAGGCGCCGTCGCCGTTGGTGGGCAGCACGAGCCGTGCGAACGGTTTCGCGAACGTGAAGAAATCCTCGTCCGACAGGAACAGCTTCTGCGGTTCGAGAATCGGCCGGTCGCGGTCGTGCGACAGGAAATTGAAGCGCTGCTTCGTGTCGTTGGTGAAGCGCCGGATCGCCGCGTCCAGATCGCCGACGAACGCGAGTTGCGAACCGTCGGGCAGGTAATGGAAGAGGGTGGCCGTCTCCTCGAAGAACAGCGGCAGATAGTATTCGATACCCGCCGACGGCACGCCGTTGCCGATGTCTTTATAGATCGACGCGCGGCTCGGATCGCCCTCGAAAGTCTCGCGCCAGCGGCTGCGGAATGCCGTGCGCGCGGCCTCGTCGAACGGGAATTCGCGGCCCGGCAGCAGGCGCACGTCCTTGACCGGATAGAGGCTGCGCTGCGTGTCGGGGTCGAACGCGCGGATCGAGTCGACCTGGTCGTCGAACAGGTCGATCCGGTAGGGCAGCGGCGAGCCCATCGGGAACAGATCGAGCAGCGAGCCGCGCACGCAATATTCGCCGGGACGCACCACCTGGCTCACGTGCTCGTAGCCGGCGAGCGTCAGCTGCGCCTTCAGCTTCGCTTCGTCGAGCCGCTCGCCTTGCGAGAACGAGAATGTGTAGGCGGCCAGAAACGATGCAGGCGGCATCCGGTACAAGGCCGTCGTGGCCGGCACGAGCAGGATGTCGCAGCGGCCTTCGCCGAGATCGTGCAGCGTTGCGAGACGCTCGGAGACGAGATCCTGGTGCGGCGAAAACGTGTCGTAAGGCAGCGTCTCCCAGTCGGGCAGGAGGCGCACGCGCGCGTCCGGCGCGAAGAAGCCGATTTCCTGCGACAGCCGCTGCGCGTCGACCGCGCTTTCGCAGACCACCGCAAGCAGCGGCATCTTCTCGCGATACGCGAGATGGTAGCGGGCGATCAGCAGCGCGTCGGACGAACCGCGCGTGCCGTCGAAGGCGAAACGCTGGCCGGCCTTGACGAGCGCGACGGGCGGGGAGGACTGCGAGGATGCGGCGATGTCTGGCATAGAGGAGAAAAAGGGGCGGCTCGGGGCTCACGCGACGGCCAAGTTTACGCGTGTACGGGCGTGGATGCGAAGGACCTATTATAAAATCCGTCCTTTACTTTGATTTGGCGGCATCCGCACTCGTGACTTCCCGTCTCTTTGCCCTGATCCCGTGCGCAGGCTCCGGCAGCCGTTCCGGTGCCGCGATGCCCAAGCAATACCGCACTGTCGCCGGCCGCGACATGCTGCATTACTCGCTCGCCGCGTTCGACGCGTGCAGCGAATTCACGCAGACGCTCGTCGTCATCGCGCCCGACGACCAGCACTTCGACGCCCGCCGCTTCGGCAATCTGCGCTTCGCGGTGCGCCGCGTGGGCGGCGCGTCGCGCCAGGCGTCGGTGCTCAACGGTCTGCACGCGCTCGCCGAGTTCGGCGCCCACGACGCCGACTGGGTGCTCGTGCACGACGCGGCCCGGCCGGGCATCACGCCGGCGCTGATCCGCACGCTGATCGGTTCGCTCAAGGACGATGCGGTCGGCGGCATCATGGCGTTGCCGGTCGCCGATACCTTGAAGCGTATCGACCGCGCGTCGGCCGATGGCCGCATCGCCCATACCGAAGCGCGTGACGGCTTGTGGCAGGCGCAGACGCCGCAGATGTTCCGCATCGGCATGCTGCGCGAGGCGATCCTGCGCGCCCAGGCCGACGGCCACGATCTGACCGACGAGGCGAGTGCGATCGAATGGTCGGGCCACGCGCCGAAGCTCGTGCAAGGCAGCCTGCGTAACTTCAAGGTCACGTATCCGGAAGATTTCGATCTGGCCGAGGCGATTCTGAGCCGCCCCGCCGGTTCGTGAAACCGCGCCTGGGCACATTGGAAAGATTTAGAAAGGCTTTAACGAAGCTTTAAAAGCTTCAGCACTTGAGGACGTGACGCACATGGATTTCAGAATTGGGCAGGGCTACGACGTGCATGCGCTGGTGCCGGGACGCGCGTTGATCATCGGCGGCGTAACGATTCCGTACGAGCGCGGGTTGCTCGGTCACTCGGACGCGGATGTGCTGCTGCACGCGATCACCGACGCGCTGTTCGGCGCGGCCGCGTTGGGCGATATCGGCCGCCACTTCTCCGATACCGACGCGAAGTTCGCCGGCGCCGACAGCCGCGTGCTGCTGCGCGAATGCGTGGCGCGCGTGAAGGCGGCCGGCTTTGCGATCGGCAACGTCGACAGCAGCGTGATCGCGCAGGCGCCGAAGCTCGCACCGCATATCGAAGGGATGCGCGCCAATATCGCGGCGGACCTCGGTCTGCCGATCGAGCGCGTGAACGTCAAGGCGAAGACGAACGAGAAGCTCGGTTATCTCGGCCGCGGCGAGGGCATCGAGGCGCAGGCCGCGGTGTTGCTGGTCAGGAGCTGAACGGGATTTTTGTTTGGGTGACGGGCGGTGCCGCTTACAGCGTCGCGCCGCCAATCGCCCGATTGCTCGGACACAGCTCGTCCGTTTGCAGGCCGTCGAGGATGCGCAGCACTTCTTCGGGATTACGGCCCACGTACAGATTGTTGACCGACACGTGCTGGATCGTGTTGTCCGGATCGACGATAAAGGTCGCGCGCAGCGCGACGCCCGCTTCCTTGTCGCGCACGCCGAGCTGGTCGATCAGTTCGCCTTTCACGTCGCCGAACGAGTAGTGGTTGAGCCGGTCGAGCTCCTTGTACTCGCGGCGCCACGCGAGCTTCACGTATTCATTGTCGACGCTGCCGCCGAGCAGCACGGCCTCGCGGTCCTCGAACTCCTTGACGAGCTTGCTGAATTCGACGATTTCCGTCGGGCAGACCAACGAAAAATCCTTCGGATAGAAGTAAATGATTTTCCATTTGCCTCGAAACGACTGATCGGTGATGTATTCGAACGCCGAGACGCCGTGTTCTTCGTGATGGTTGAAGCCCGGCTTGGCGGCAATGACGGTGAACGCTTCGAGTTTATCGCCAACGGTTTTCATGCAAAGGCTCCTTCGGAAGTCGCAACAAGCGGCGTGTTTCGAATGGCGACGGCGCGCGGTGCCGCGCGTCGTCGGCTCACGCGCTTCTCGCGAGCGGAAACTCGATCGTCACTTCAAGCCCTGGTCCGGGCGAGCGGTTGCGCAGCCGCAGCGCGCCGCGATAACGGGCGACGAGCCGCTGCACGATCGCCATGCCGAGGCCCGTGCCGTTGGCCTGGGTGCGCGCCGAATTCACACGATAGAACGGCCGCGTGACGAGCGCGAGCTGGTCTTCGGGAATGCCGGGGCCTTCGTCGACCACCGAGAGTTCGACGCGCGAGTGCGACACGCGCGTTTCGAGAATTACGTGCGGCACACCGTCGCCGTCGCTGAGGCCATATTTGCGCGCGTTCTCGAGCAGATTGCCGACCACGCGACGCATGTCGGTTTCATCGGCCTCGATCACCGCCGACGGAGCGAGCCGCGTGATCAGCCGCATGCTGTCCTCGCTTTGCATGCGTGCGGCGAGTTCGCTCGCGATCACCGAGAGGTCCACCGGTTCCGGCACACGCTGAACGGGACGCGCGTAGTCGAGGAAGCGGCCGATGATCATGTCCATTTGCTCGATGTCGTCGACCATCGCGTCCTTGGTGGCCTGATCGGACGGGCTCATTTCGGTCTCGAGCCGCAGCCGTGCGAGCGGCGTGCGCAGATCGTGCGAGATGCCCGCGAGCATCAGCGCGCGGTCCGCCTCGAGCTGTTCGAGGTCGCGCACCATCTGGTTGAAGCTTCGATTGGTTTCGGCGGCCACACCCATGCCGCGCTCGGGCAGCGGCTCGGGCGATTGCCCCGAGCCGACCCGGCGCGCGGCCATCGCCAGACGCGCGAACGGCCGGTTCACCAGACTCGTGATGAATGCCGCGCCGAACAGCGACAGCGCGAGCGCGAACACGCCCCAGCCGGCCCATTGCAGGCCGGTGGCGTTGTCGAGCTGATCCCGGTCGAGCGCGACCCAGTAATCGTCGTCGTCGATCTTGAAGCTGATCCATACGCCGTTGATATCGTTGACGCTCTGCGCGATTATGGTGTCGTCGCCGAGACGGCCGCGGATGTCGTGCTCGATCAGGCGATTCAACGATTCGTCGGGCTGGAGTTTGTATTTGTCGGTGGCTTCGCGCGGGTACACGCGCACCCCTTCGTTGCTCTCCAGATCCTGCAGCAGCGCGCGCCGCAGGTCGGGATCGGAATAGAGGAGTGCGGTGCGCGTGAGCTTGACGATCGCGACGAGTTGCAGAGCCACGCGCTGCGCGCGCGGCTCACGCTCGATCACGCGAAAGCTCTGGAACCACGCGGCGAGACTGACTGCGATCAACAGCGCGATCAGCAGAAAGGTCCGCCAGAAAAGGCCGCCGAACGCGAGCGTCAGGAGGCGCCGGTCGATCCGCATGGGCCCTTCTTATGTGACACAGAAACGAAAACGGAGCACAAACTCAGGCTGCACCGTCGGGGATGAAGACGTAGCCGAGGCCCCACACGGTCTGAATGAAGCGCGGGCTGCCCGGATCCGGCTCGATCAGCTTGCGCAGACGCGAGATCTGCACGTCGAGGCTGCGGTCGAAGACCTCGTATTCGCGCCCGCGTGCGAGTTCCATCAGCTTTTCGCGCGACAGCGGCTGACGCGGATGACGCGCGAATACCTTCAGCACCGAGAACTCACCGGTGGTGAGCGGAATTTCCTGGCCGGCCTTGGTCAGCGTGCGGGTGGCGAGATTCAGCGCGAACTCGCCGAACTCGAAGACCTCGGTGGTCTCGGACGGAGCACCCGGCAATTCGGACGGCGACTGGCGACGCAGGACCGCGTGAATGCGCGCGACCAGTTCGCGCGGATTGAACGGCTTGGGCAGATAGTCGTCGGCACCCATCTCGAGGCCGACGATGCGATCGACATCCTCACCCTTGGCCGTCAGCATGATGATCGGCGTGCGGTCGTTGCTGCCGCGCAGTCGCCGGCAGATCGACAGGCCGTCCTCACCGGGCAGCATCAGATCGAGCACCAGCAGATCGAAGCGCTCGCGCACCCAGAGCTTGTTCATTGACGGCGCATTTTCGGCGACGTAGACGTTGAAGCCTTGTTCACCGAGGTAGCGGCGCAGAAGATCGCGCAGGCGTGGATCGTCGTCGACGACGAGGATTTTCGAAGGGTTTTTGGTTTCCATGGTCGGCATCTTAGCGCGATTAGAAAGTGGTGCGCGGTTACACCATTTCCGGGGTTACAGTCGGTTACAAAATTTACCCGCGGTGTGGCGCGACGTAAAGTATGCGCGTTTAGACTGCTTTACTGAATGCGGCTGTTCGGTGGATACTTCACTCGACAAAACTCTCGCACCCGGCTGTTACCGGGGTTTGTATACGCATCTGAGGTAGCCGGTTGCCGCGCCACGAAGGGAACAACATGAAGGGAGGGGTTTGGCCAAACGTGCGCCTGAGCGTGATTGTACTGGCGGTTGCCGGTACGCTGGCAGGCACACTGGGCCCGACGCTCGCTCATGCGCAGCCGTCCGCGGATAGAGCGGCGAGCGAGCATGCGCCCCGCTCGGGTAATGGCAGAACCAGCCGCCACAACCCGAGCATCGATCGCCCTGCCTCTGACGCGATGCTGCGCACCGCGGTTCCCCCCGATCTCGATCAACGTCGCCGCGACGGGCATATGACGCCCGAAGAGCGTCGGCTGTTGCGGCAGCACATCGAAGACGCCGTGCGCGAGTTGTACAAGCGTTAATCCCAGCGCGCGCATTGCCGCGTGAAAAATCCCGTTGCACTCACGAGCGCGCGCCGCGAAGCGATATCGCGACCTCCCGACTGTATTCGAGCCGATCCCAACGCGCGCCGAGCACAACGCATGGACGCCGGATCAGCGTCACATCTCCGACACGCCGGACCCGGCACGCGTCGAGCCGATCGCCATGCAGTTTCGCGCGAGCGGTTATGACATCGAGGTGACGCTACGCGCGCTCTTTTCTCAGCGATGCGTTCTGGAGCGATGGCAATCGCGGGGTGCTGGTGAAGTCGCCGGTCGAGTTCGTGATCGGCGCGCTGCGCGCATTCGCTGTCGGCTACGACGACACGGCGCCGTTCACCGCGCAGATACGCGCGCTCGGCGAGAACCTGTTCTATCCGCCGAACGTCAAAGGATGGCCGGGCGGCGCGTCCGGGATCAACAGTTCGACGCTGAAAGGCGGCAACGACGGTTTGAACACCGTGATCCCGTTCGCCGATCCTGCGTACCTCGTGCTGCGCAAAAACATCGGCATCAAACGCGAACAGATGATCCAGCTCGACGAGCGCACCGCGCTGCATCCCGCGTTGGAGCCGCTGAGGCCGCTCTGGCGCAGCCGGCAGCTCGCGATCGTGCAGGGCGTCAGCTATGCGCAGCCGAACCGGTCGCATTTCCGTTCGATCGAGATCTGGGATACCGCGTCACGCTCCGACCAATATCTGCGCGACGGCTGGCTCACGCGCGCGTTCGCGATGAGGCCGGTGCCCATCGGTTTCGCGGCCGACGGCGTCGTGATCGGCAGCGCCGAAATGGGGCCGCTCGCAAACGGCGCGCGCGCGATCGCGCTGGTCAATCCCGCGCAGTTCGTCAGGGCCTCTCGACTCGCGACGCCAGTGTCCTTGCACGAGCGCAGTCCCGCGCTCGCGCCTATTCTCGACGTCGAAAACGACATCGTGAAACCGGCCGGTCGTCTGCGTGCGACGCAAGGGCAGCCTCAGTTGAAGACCGCGTTTCCGGGCGGCGCGTTCGGCAGTTCGATCAAACCGGCAATGCAGGTGCTGGCCGCTTGGGACACGCTGAATAGGGCCGGTGGAACGATACGCTCGTGATGACGTACGCGGAATTCGGGCGCCGTCCGCGCGAGAACCAGAGCAACGGCACCGATCACCCCACGGTGGCGCCGGACTTCGTCACGGGCGGTCGCGTGCAGGGCGGTTTGTTTGGCGTGCCGCCGATGCTTGCGCGGCTCGAGGGGAATGGCAACCTGCCGGTCGGCGTGGATTTTCGCCAGCTTTATGCGACGGTGCTCGGGCCCTGGTGGGGGTTGGACGCGCCTGCGACTCTGCAGCAGCGGTTCGAGCCGCTGCCGTTGCTGCGGGCGTGAGCGCTGGGCGCTGGGCGCGAATCGACGCGCCCGGCTGTCAGGCTACTTCGCGCGCCACGCGATCCATAGCTTGCGGATCGGCGTCAACGCGATGCGTTGATGCAGCACGTGATAACCGTCGCGCTCGATTTCATCGAGCAACGCCAACGCGAGCGCCGCGAGCGCGAGCAGCGTGCGCTGCGCGCGCCGCGCGCTGGCGGGCACCGCGGCGAGCGCGGTCTGCACCGCGTCCCGCGCGCGATTCGTTTCGAACCGCATCAGCTCGGTGAAAGCGTCGGTGTATTTGCGGTTGATCAGATCGGCGGCGGTGACGTTGTAGCGTTGCATCTCGTCGATCGGAACGTAGATGCGGCCGTGCCGGGCATCGTTGCCGGTTTCGGCGACGAACTGCGCGAGCATCAGCGCCTCGCCGAGCGGAGCGGCCCACGCCGACGCATGCGCGGCATCGTCGGCCGATCCGGTTGCAGCCGCGCGCGACACCAGCGACGCAAAATTGCCGCCGACACCATGCACATAGCGGCGCAGGTTCGGATAGTCGAGATAGCGTGCCTGGTCGAGATCCATCTCGAAGCCCGCGAGCAGTTCCTGCAGAGCCCGATATTCGGCCTGCGCGTCGGGCAGATAGGCCGCGAGTGCCTTGGACACCGGATGCGACGGCGAGCCCGCGGCCAGCGCGGCAATTTCTTTCTGCCACCACGCGAGCTTCGTGCGGCCGACCGCCGGATCGCTCGTCTCCTTGACCGTTTCCTCGAACTCGCGACGCAATGCGAAGAGCGCCGTCAACAGCGGCTGACTGGCGGCGTGCGCCTGGCGAAGCGCATAGTAGGTGCTCGATCCTGGGGGCGCCGCTTTCTGCTGGCAATAGTCGTCGAAATTCACGGGATGAAAGTGTGGGGAAGGACTGGCGAGAAGGGCGCCGACGTCCGTCGCGGCGCCCGTCTCGACGAGCCGAAAATTGTAGCATCGGCGTCGCGCGCGCAGATACCGCCGGGTGCAGACAAGCGCGAATCAATCGGTTAGAATCTCGCGCTTACGCTTTCGGGCACGTGTTCAGCGCGCTTGGGAGTGCACAGGACAATCGGGCGCGACGCATTGCGGCGTACCCGGCTGCGAGGGTGGCGAAATTGGTAGACGCACCAGGTTTAGGTCCTGACGCCCGCAAGGGTGTAGGGGTTCGAGTCCCCTCCCTCGCACCACTTATTGGTAGTCGAGAAAAACCCCGTCAAGTCTTTGGACCGACGGGGTTTTTTCTTTTTTGCGCGGTCTTCTGAAAGGCCTCAGTGTTGCTCCGCTGCCTTTCATCGCGACCGCGCGACTCAGGCACCCGGCGTTCCCGGCGCTTCCTGCGAGCCCGGCAATTCCGCTTGCACGGCGCCTTCGAGGAAACGGCGCGTCGACTCGAACGCCTGCAGCATCTGGTCCGGCCACGGCGTTTGCAGCATCACCGCCTGATGATTTTCAAATGCCGACGACAGCAGTTTCGCCAGTTCCGGCGAACGAAGATGCCGCAGCACGACGCTGACCGCGATCGCGGTCGCCTGGCTCGCGCCGGCGGTCTGGAGTTCCGACGCGGTGAGTGCCGCGACCTGTTTGTTGATGTCCACTGAAACGTCCCTGGATGAAAAAGAGGGTGAAGGCGCGTTGACCGAGGCTCAATTTTGACACGCGCCGCACAATGCCGTGAAACGGCGCTTTTCAAACACGGCCGGTTCGCCGCGCGCTATCACTCCCGCGCGTTCATGGCACGGATCACCTTGTCGAGCGCCGCGCCGAACGCGGCCCTTTCCTCTTCGTCGAGGCACTCGAACATATCGCCGTTCCACTTGCGCGCGATCGGCATCACTTTGCGATACAGCGCGCGGCCTTCCTGCGTCAGCGAGACCAGCACGACGCGGCCGTCCGCGGCGCTCGCTTCGCGCTGCACGAGTCCCTGCCGGATCAGCGCTTCGGCCGCGCGACTCGCCTGGCTTTTGTCGAGATTGGCATGGCGTGCCAACTCCATGATCGAGAACGGTCCGAACGATCCCACCGTCGCAATCACCCGCGCTTCGGGCAGCGTCACGTCGAGCTTCGCCGCGTAGCGCGCGCTGATGCCGCGCTCGGCCAGTTTGTTCAGTACATGCAGACGATACGTGAGGAACTGCTCGAGCCCGGCTTTGGCGGAGTCCTTCATGGTCACCCCGTGATGAGTGGAACGGTCGTGGCGCTGTGATTGTTGCGGCAACCGTTTCGCGGGTCAACGCACGCCGTATTTCAGGCGCGTCAGCTGCTCGGCTTCGTTGGCGAGCAGGCGCGCCGCGTCGCGAATCGCGACGTCGAGCGTGATCGGCCCCGGCGCCGGAGAAAAGCAGCCGCCGAAGTATTCGGCAAGACGCGGCAGCGCGGCGGGGTCGATCGCGCCGGACAGCAGCGTCGCGGGCACGCCCGCGGCGCGCGCATGCGCGCAGGCGATGAACGGCGCCTTGCCGTGCAGCGTCTGTACGTCGGAACGGCCTTCACCGGTGATCAGCCAGTTGGCGCCCGTGAGCGCGGCGTCGAGGCCGATTTGCCGCGCGACGGTTTCCGCGCCCGGCTCGAACTGCGCGCCGAGCATGTGCAATGCGAAGCCGAGGCCGCCCGCCGCGCCCGCGCCCGGCAGGTCACGCGCCGTGCGGCCGAGCGCGGCTTCGAGCAGATCGGCGAAGCGCGCGAGCGCCGCGTCGATCGGCGCGACCTGTTCTGGCTTCACGCCTTTTTGCGGACCGAAGATCGCGGTCGCGCCGTGCTCGCCGGTCAACGGATTGTCGACGTCCGACATGCCGACGAACTGCGTGTCGGCAAGCCGCGCGTCGAGCAGCGACGCATCGACCCGCGCCACGCGCGCAAGCTGCTCGGGTGTGCCTTCGAGTACGTTGCCTTGCGCGTCGAACAGTTGCAAGCCGAGGCCGGTCAGCAGGCCGGCGCCGCCGTCGTTCGTGCTGCTGCCGCCGAGCGCGACGAAAAAGCGCCGCACGCCGGCATCAAGCAGCGCGCGAATCGCTTCGCCCATGCCGCGCGTGCTGCGCGCCTCGACCGGCACGCCCATGCCGACGGGGTCCGTAATGCCGACGATTTCCGCCGTTTCGATGATCGCGCCGCCGTCCGTGAGCAGGCCCGTCAGCGCTGCGCGCGTCGGACCGGCCGCGCCGCGCACGCTAAGCGTGCGGCGCTCGCCGCCGCTCGTGAGCATTGCGTCGAGCGTGCCTTCGCCGCCGTCGGCCATCGGACAGATGCGCACGCTCGCGTCGGGGCGTGCGCGCTGGACGCCGGATGCGATCGCCTGCGCGACCTGTTCCGCGCTGAGCGAGCCTTTGAATGAATCGGGAGCGATGACGACGACAGGCGAGGACGACGAATTCGGCATGGTGTCTCTGAGAGGTTTGAGTCGTTGTAAGCGGTTGCTGGAGCGGATGAAGCGACCAGTTGCTGGTGACCGGCGGTGGCGGCCCGACCGAGTGCGTTAGCTTATCAGCATGGGGGCGTCGGCTGAATATGTCGAAAGGCATAGGCGGGATCGCCGCCACGACACGTCGGCCGCGAGCGGGTGCGAGCGTCCACGCGAACGTTCTGTTGCATGACGAAAGAGCGCCGAGGAACGCACGACGCTAACCGGATAGCGATGCCAGCGGCAAATCGCGCTCGCTGTGTCAAAACTAACCGAAAATGGCCCTCAAAACGCCCGGAATGCAGGGAAAACTCGATGCAATCATTGAATCCCGGCTAGGCGCGCAAATAGTTTGCTAAAATATTCGGCTCTTTGGACTCAACCGTGCTGCCGACGGCCTGCAAGCCCGCGGCGCAGGTGCGTGATCGATGCAATCGGCGCAAATCGATGCGAAGCGACATCGACGGGCAGCACGGAGAAGATAACTGATTCGCTCGAATAATTTTAGGACGATTGAAGTCATGGCTAACGTTGTTGAAAACCTCGGCAAGCTCGAACGCCGCGTGACGATTTCCCTGCCGAAGGATGCCGTGCAGAAGGAAGTGGATTCGCGTATCCGTCAACTCGCGAAGAACGTGCGCATGCCGGGTTTCCGCCCGGGCAAGGTGCCGCTCAAGATGGTGACGCAACAGTATTCGGGCCAGGTGGAAGCCGAAGTGCTGAGCGACAAGGTCGGCAAGGAATTTTTCGACATCAGCCGCACCGAAAACCTGCGTGTCGCGGGTCAGCCGAGCTTCGCGCCGAAGACCGACGCTGGTGAAGGCAGCTACGCGTTCGACGCGACCTTCGAGGTGTATCCGGAAGTGAAGCTGGGCGACGTCGCCACGGCTGAAATCGAGCGCACCATGACCAGCATCAGCGAAGCGGAAATCGACCGCACGCTGGACATCCTGCGCAAACAGCGCGTGCACTTCCACGCTCGCGGCGAGGCAGGCGAGCACGGCGACGGCGGCGCGGACACGGCCGCCAAAGACGGCGACCGCGTGACGGTCGACTTCGTCGGCAAGATCGACGGTGAAGCATTCCAGGGCGGTAGCGCCGAAGACTTCGGCTTCATCCTCGGCGAAGGCCGCATGCTGCCGGAATTCGAAAAAGCGGCGCTCGGCTTGAAGGTCGGCGAAGCGAAGGAATTCGACCTGAAGTTCCCGGACGACTACCACGGCAAGGAAGTGGCGGGCAAGACGGCGCAATTCACGATCACGATGAAGAAGATCGAATGGCCGCATCTGCCGAAAGTCGACGGCGAATTCGCGAAATCGCTCGGCATCGAAGACGGCGATCTGACCAAGATGCGCGCTGAAATCAAGGACAACCTCGAGCGCGAAGCGAAGCGCCGCACGCAAGCCATCGTCAAGAACCAGGTGATGGACGCACTGCTGAAAATCTCGGAGCTCGACGTCCCGAACGCGCTGATCGAGCAGGATCAGGAGCGCCTCGTCGCGATGGCTCGCCAGGATCTGGAACAGCGCGGCGTGCCGAACGCGAAGGACGCGCCGATCCCGGCCGCGATGTTCAAGGAGCAGGCCGAGCGCCGCGTCAAGCTGGGTCTCGTGCTGGCCGAACTCGTGAAGGCGAACGAACTGCAGGCGAAGCCGGAGCAGATCCGTGCCGAAGTCGATGAATTCGCGAAAAGCTACGAAGACCCGAAGGAAGTCGTCCGCTGGTATTATTCCAACCAGCAACGTCTTGCTGAAATGGAAGCGTATGTCGTTGAAGCCAACGTCGTCGACTTCGTCCTCAGCAAGGCCAAGGTGACGGACAAGGAAGTGAGCTTCGAGGAACTGGCAAGCGCAACGGCGCAAGCGTAAGCGTCGCTGCAACGGCGTGCCGGCTGTCGGAGCGACCGACGGCCGGCACGCCGTTTTTTTGTGCCATGAATCTGTGTGACGTACCGGATCCGGTCGTGCGGCGCACACGAAGACGGCACTTGAATACGGGCTCGTCGCACCAACCTGTGTCCAGCAGCTAATATTCAGAATATTTCCAGACAAGGATCCATTGCATGACCTTTCGCGCCCAAATGCTGGACACGTTGACCTCCCAGTCGTCCCGGGATCTCGAAGCGCAGGCACTCGGTCTGGTGCCGATCGTCGTGGAAACGAGCGGTCGGGGCGAGCGCTCCTATGATATTTATTCGCGTCTGCTGAAGGAACGCATCGTGTTCCTCGTGGGCGAAGTGAACGACCAGACGGCCAATCTGGTGGTTGCGCAGATGCTGTTTCTGGAAAGCGAGAATCCGGACAAGGACATCTACTTCTACATCAACAGTCCGGGCGGCTCCGTGTCTGCCGGTATGGCGATCTACGATACGATGCAGTTCATCAAGCCGGACGTCTCGACGCTGTGCATGGGGCTTGCGGCGAGCATGGGCGCGTTCCTGCTCGCGGCCGGTGCTAAGGGCAAGCGTTTCGCGCTGCCGAATTCGCGCGTGATGATTCATCAGCCGCTCGGCGGCGCGCGCGGCCAAGCATCGGACATTGAAATCCAGGCGCGTGAAATCCTGTACCTGAAGGATCGGCTGAATCATCTGCTCGCGCACCACACCGGTCAGCCGGTCGAACGTATCGCGCGTGACACCGACCGTGACAATTTCATGTCCGGCGATGACGCGCAGGCGTACGGCCTCGTCGACCAGGTGGCGCACAAGCGTCCCTGATCTGGTACGGTTTTGCCATGCTGTTTTGCCCACTGTTGCGGCAAAACCGTCATCGGGTCGGTTGTGAATGTTCAACTTCCGTCCGGGCGTCTGCGGCAAGCGCCGTTATCGTGCTCACTAGCCCTGCCGCGCCCAAACTGCGTGGCGGGGGCAAACGGCGTATTATCTAATCCGGTGTCCGGAGGCTCACACATCTATGGCGGACAAGAAAGGTTCTAACAGCGAAAAGCTGTTGTATTGCTCGTTTTGCGGCAAGAGCCAGCATGAGGTCAAGAAACTGATTGCTGGCCCGTCGGTATTCATCTGCGATGAATGTATCGATCTGTGCAACGAAATCATTCGTGACGAGGCTGCAGGCGCGGGCATCGAGGCCGGCTTGTCCAAGTCCGATCTGCCGACCCCGCAGGAAATCCGCGAAATTCTCGATCAGTACGTGATCGGTCAGGAGCGCGCGAAAAAGATCCTCGCGGTCGCGGTCTACAACCACTACAAGCGCCTCAAGCATCTCGACAAGAAGGATGAAATCGAGCTGTCCAAGAGCAACATCCTGCTGATCGGCCCGACCGGCTCCGGCAAGACGCTGCTTGCGCAGACGCTCGCGCGCCTTCTGAACGTGCCATTCGTGATCGCCGACGCGACCACGCTGACGGAAGCCGGCTATGTCGGCGAAGACGTCGAGAACATCATTCAGAAGCTGCTGCAGAATTGTAATTACGAGGTGGACAAGGCTCAGCGCGGCATCGTCTACATCGACGAAATCGACAAGATCAGTCGCAAGTCCGACAACCCGTCCATCACGCGCGACGTGTCGGGCGAGGGTGTGCAGCAGGCTCTGCTGAAGCTGGTCGAAGGCACGATGGCGTCGGTGCCGCCGCAAGGTGGCCGTAAGCACCCGAACCAGGACTTCATCCAGGTCGATACGACGAACATCCTGTTCATCTGCGGCGGTGCGTTCGACGGCCTCGAGAAGGTCATCGTCGATCGCACCGAGAAGACCGGCATCGGTTTCGGCGCGAGCGTGAAGAGCAAGCAGGACCGCGACGCCGGCGAAGTGCTGCGCGAAGTGGAGCCGGAAGATCTGATCAAATTCGGCCTGATTCCGGAGCTGATCGGCCGTCTGCCGGTGGTCGCCACGCTCGGCAAGCTCGACGAAGCGGCGCTGATGAAGATTCTCGTCGAACCGAAGAATGCGCTGGTCAAGCAGTATCACAAGCTGTTCAGCATGGAGCGCGTCGAGCTCGAAATCCGTCCGGCCGCGTTGCAGGCCGTGGCGCGCAAGGCGATCCGCCGCAAGACGGGCGCGCGGGGCCTGCGTTCGATTCTGGAACAGGCGTTGCTTGATGTCATGTACGACCTTCCGCAAATGAAAGGTGTCAGCAAGGTCATCATCGACGACAACGTTATCGACGGCGACGGCAAACCGCTGCTGATCTACGAAGACGCGCCGAAGGTCGCGGGTTCGAACTGATCGGCTTTCGAGTTCTGCAAAAAGGCCGTTCATGGCGACGTGAACGGCTTTTTCGTTTATCGTGTGGTCAGGCTGGTTGTTCTCAACTATGGAGTCACTGAACCTTCGGAGTCACTGAACTTTTCCCACACGCGGAGGCTTGCAAAATTTTCTGCTGGCCTCACCTATCGAACGAACTGATTCCACTCATGGGGAAATGAAATGTCAGGAACCCAACTCCTCCCGCCGGAACGCATTACGCTGCCGCTGCTCCCGCTGCGCGACGTAGTCGTTTTCCCGCACATGGTGATTCCGCTCTTCGTAGGCCGCCCGAAGTCGATCAAGGCTCTCGAAGCAGCGATGGAAGGCGGCAAGCACATCATGCTCGTCGCCCAGAAGACGGCTGCGAAAGATGAGCCGACCGAAAAGGACATGTACGAAGTAGGGTGTATCGCCAACATCCTGCAGATGCTGAAGCTGCCCGACGGTACCGTGAAGGTGCTCGTCGAAGGCTTGCAGCGCGCGAAGACGCTTTCCATCGAAGAACAGGAAACGCAGTTCTCGTGCGAAGTCATGCCGCTCGAACCTGACCACGCCGACAGCGCTGAAACCGAAGCGCTGCGTCGCGCGATCGTGTCGCAGTTCGACCAGTATGTGAAGCTGAACAAGAAGATCCCGCCGGAGATCCTGACCTCGCTGTCGGGTATCGACGAGGCAGGGCGTCTCGCCGACACGATCGCGGCGCATTTGCCGCTCAAGCTCGACCAGAAGCAACACATCCTCGAGATGTTCCCGGTGATCGAGCGGCTCGAGCATCTGCTCGCGCAACTCGAAGCCGAGATCGACATCCTGCAGGTCGAAAAGCGTATCCGCGGGCGCGTGAAGCGTCAGATGGAGAAGAGTCAGCGCGAGTACTACCTGAACGAACAGGTCAAGGCGATCCAGAAGGAACTCGGCGAAGGCGAAGAAGGTGCGGATCTCGAAGAACTCGAGAAGCGCATCACGGCCGCCCGCATGCCGAAGGAAGCGAAGAAGAAGGCCGACGCCGAGCTGAAGAAGCTCAAGCTGATGTCGCCGATGTCGGCGGAAGCGACGGTCGTGCGCAACTACATCGACACGCTGATCGGCTTGCCGTGGCGCAAGAAGAGCAAGGTCAACAACGACCTGTCGAATGCGGAGCGCGTGCTCGACGAAGATCACTTCGGTCTCGAGAAAGTGAAGGAACGCATTCTCGAGTATCTCGCGGTCCAGCAACGTGTCGACAAGGTCAAGGCGCCGATCCTGTGCCTTGTGGGGCCTCCGGGCGTCGGTAAGACTTCGCTCGGTCAGTCGATCGCGCGCGCGACGAACCGCAAGTTCGTGCGCATGGCATTGGGCGGCGTGCGTGACGAAGCCGAGATTCGTGGCCACCGTCGCACGTACATCGGTTCGATGCCGGGCAAGATCCTGCAAAGCCTGACCAAGGTCGGCGTGCGCAATCCGCTCTTCCTGCTCGACGAAGTCGACAAGATGGGTCAGGATTTCCGCGGCGATCCGTCGTCGGCCCTGCTGGAAGTGCTCGATCCGGAACAGAACCACACGTTCGCCGACCACTACGTCGAAGTCGACTTCGATCTGTCGGACGTGATGTTCGTCGCGACGTCGAACTCGCTGAACATTCCGCCGCCGCTGCTCGACCGGATGGAAGTGATTCGTCTGTCTGGTTATACGGAAGACGAGAAGGTCAGCATCGCGCAGCGTTATCTTTTGCCGAAGCAGAAGAAGAACAATGGCCTCAAGGATGGCGAGGTCGATGTGACGGAAACCGCGATCCGCGACATCATTCGTTACTACACGCGCGAAGCGGGCGTCCGCTCGCTCGAGCGTGAAATTTCGAAGATCTGCCGCAAGGTCGTGAAGATGCTTCTGCTGAAGAAGGCGGAAGGCGCGGTGAAGGTCGACGGCAGCAACCTCGACACGTTCCTCGGCGTGCGCAAGTACGACTTCGGTCTGGCCGCGAAGGAAAATCAGGTGGGCCAGGTCACGGGTCTCGCGTGGACGGAAGTGGGCGGCGATCTGCTGACCATCGAAGCCGCGGTGATGCCGGGCAAGGGCAATGTGATCCGCACGGGTTCGCTCGGCGACGTGATGAAGGAATCCGTCGAAGCGGCGCGCTCGGTCGTGCGTTCGCGTTCGCGTCGTCTTGGCATCAAGGACGAAGCGTTCGAGAAGCAGGACATTCACATCCACGTGCCGGAAGGCGCGACGCCGAAAGATGGTCCTTCGGCTGGTATCGCGATGACGACCGCGCTGGTGTCGGTGTTGACCGGTATTCCGGTGCGCGCCGATGTCGCGATGACGGGCGAAATCACGCTGCGTGGCGAAGTTCTGCCGATCGGCGGCCTGAAGGAAAAGCTGCTGGCGGCGCATCGCGGTGGCATCAAGCTGGTGCTGATTCCGGAAGAAAACGTCAAGGACTTGACGGAGATTCCGGACAACGTGAAGAACGCGATCGAAATCGTGCCGGTCCGCTGGATCGACAAGGTGCTCGAACTTGCGCTCGAGCGTGTACCGCAGGCGTTACCGGAAGAAGAACCGAAGCCCTCGGCGCCGGTTGGGGCTGAGCCGGGCAAGGATGCCGCGACGGACGTCGTCAAGCACTAAGGTTCGATGCGCATCAGAATGCGCTGACGCCAAAGCATTCTGCAGCGGTGTCGTTCGCTGAAGCAGAAAACCCGCGGTCAAGAGCCGCGGGTTTTTTTTGCCCGCGCGGCTTCGTCGCCAGGCCGCATCGCCAGTCTTTCCGCTGCAACATACTGTGACAAAAGCGCCCCTCCAAAATAACGCCGATCAGGCTCAACCCCGGTTGACACAAGGGTTTCGGCCGCTTCTAATGAGGCGGCCTGGCGTTCGCGCCGGCCGCGTGGCGGGAGGTGCTGGAAAGCACTGTCACGATTGCCAATAAACATTCACGGGGGTTTGAATGAACAAGACGGAATTGATCGATCACATCGCACAGCAAGCCGACATTTCGAAGGCCGCGGCGGGCCGTGCGCTCGATGCAGTCATCGCGGGCGTCAAAAACACGTTGAAGAAGGGCGGATCTGTGACGTTGGTCGGCTTTGGCACGTTCGCGGTCGGCAAGCGCACCGCGCGCACCGGACGCAATCCGCGCACGGGCGCCGCGATCAAAATCAAGGCAGCAAAAGTTCCTAAATTTAGGCCTGGCAAAGCTCTGAAGGATGCGCTAAACTAGTGCGCTTGCTGCTTGAGGAATTGCTTAACCCGACTGCATGAACGATTCACGGGGAGGGCAGCGGCAAGGCAGAAAACACATCAAGCACTGAATCAGGAAACGGGTGCTTAGCTCAGTTGGTAGAGCGGCGCCCTTACAAGGCGTAGGTCGGGAGTTCGAGCCTCTCAGCACCCACCAGTTTCAGATTCGGCCGCAGTGTTTCCAGTCGCAAAAGTGCAGTATAAGGAGTGGTAGTTCAGTCGGTTAGAATACCGGCCTGTCACGCCGGGGGTCGCGGGTTCGAGTCCCGTCCACTCCGCCAGTATCCACGAAAGGCGAACTCCGGTTCGCCTTTTTTGTTGCCCGCTGTTGTAAGATCGGGCCTTCTGTTTTTGGCACCCCTCACGCATGCTCGATTTTTTCCGCAATCACCAACGCCTGATGATGTTCATGCTCATCCTCGTCATTTTGCCGGGGTTGGGTTTCGTGGGTATTCAGGGTTTCCGCGGCTTCTTTGACGAAAGTGCAAACGTCGCGAGTGTCAACGGTCACAAGATCACCCGTGTCGAATATGACGACGCGATGCGCCAGCAGATCGACCGCGGGCGTCAGATGCTCGGCGCGAAGTTCGACATGAAGTCGTTCGACACGCCGGAGCGCCGTCGCCAGATGCTCGACGGCATGATCGAGCAGCGTGTGCTTGCCGACGAAACGCAGCGTCTGCATCTGAGCGCATCGGACGAAGCGGTGCGCCGCGCGCTGCTGTCCGATCCGGTGATCTCGTCGCTGAAGAATCCCGACGGGTCGATCGACCTCGACCGCTACAAGCAACTGCTCGCGATGCAGGGCATGACGCCCGATCAGTACGACGAGCGCGTGCGCTACAACCTCGCTATGCAACAACTGCCCGCGAGCATCGAGGCGAGCGCGTTCACGTCGAAGACGCTCGCGCAGCACTTGACCGAGCTCGCGCAGCAGCAGCGTGAAGTGCAGGGCATCGCGTTCCATCCGCACGATTACGCGGCGAAGATCCAGCCGACCGATGCGCAACTGCAAGCGTACTACGACGCGCATCGCAACGACTTCGCGACGCCCGCTACGGCGACGATCCAGTACCTGGTGATGTCGCCGGCCGCGCTGAGCGCATCGGTGCAGCCGAGCGACGCGGACCTGAAGAAGTACTACGACGACAACATCGCCCACTTCCGCACCGAAGGCGAAGTGCGCGCGAGCCATATCCTGATCGCGGCACCGAAGGACGCGAGCGCGACCGACAAGGCCAAAGCGAAGCAGAAGGCCGAGGAGTTGCTCGCGCAGCTCAAGGCGCATCCGGACCAGTTCGCGCAGATCGCGCAGCAGAACTCGCAGGATCCGGGTTCGGCATCGAAGGGTGGCGATCTCGGTTACTTCGGCCGCGGCATGATCGCGGGCGGCCAGGCGTTCGACGACGCGGTGTTCGCTCTGAAGAAGGACGAAATCAGCGGCATTGTCCAGACCGACTTCGGTTTCCACATCATCAAGGTCACCGATATAAAGCCGGCGGTCACGAAGTCGTTCGACGAAGTGAAGGACCAGATCGCCAGGGAGCTGAAGACGCAACTGGCGAGCAAGGCATTCACCGACAGTTCGGAAGGTTTCACGTCGCTCGTCTATGAAAAGGCCAAGAGCCTGCAGCCGGCCGCTGACAAATTCAAGCTGCAGATCCAGACCGCGACGGTCACGCCGCAGCCGGATCCGAAGCTGCCGCCCGACAGCCCGCTGAACAACCCGAAGTTCCTCGCAGCCGTGTTCGCGAACGACTCGGTATCGGCGCACAACAATACGCAGGCCATCGACGTCGGCAACAACACGCTGATCGCCGCGCGCGTGGCCGACTACAAGCCCGCTGCCGTGCCCGCATTCGACGCGGTGAAGGACGCGGTGCGTCAGAAGGTGATCGCCGTGCAGGCGAACGAAGCAGCGCACAAGGACGGCGTCGCGAAACTGGCCGAGTTCGAGAAGTCGAAGACGACCGCCGGTTTCTCGTCGCCGCTGAAGGTGTCGCGCAATGACGCGCAGGGCGTGCCACCTGCCGCACTGAGCGCAATCTACAAGGTCGATGCGCAAAAGTTGCCGGCCTACGTCGGTGTCGATCTCGGCGACGACGGCTATGCGATCTATCGCGTGAACCAGATCGTGCAGCCCGCGGCCACCGACGCGCAGCATCTCGCTGTCGCGCAGCAGCAGATCGCCCAGGTGGACGCGCAGTCGCAGACCGAAGCCTATCTGAAAGCGCTGCGCGAGCGCTCGAAGGTGAAGTTCTACGGTACGCTCGACAGCGCCGCCCAGCCGGCCGATCAGTAAGCCGCAGTAAGCATTACCTGCTCGTCCAAAAGCAAGCCCCGCATTTGCGGGGCTTTTTTTATCTACAGCCAGGTGGCAGCTTTACAGACAGCCGCTGATCGCGCCGGTGGCGTTGCCACCGCCAGCGCCGCCGGCGCGAAAGCCGACCCACGTGCCCTTGCCGCTATACGAAGGACGGACCACCGCGGCCGCGCCGTTGGGCGGCTGCTGGCCCGGGACGTAGACGTCCATGGCCTGATCGTTGGCGAGGATGGTTTGCGAGACCACCTGTTGTTGCGAACTATCCGCCCATTTCTGCGCGATGCAGGTTGCGACGGCGTGAGGCGGCTGCTGGCTTTGACCCACCGACTGAACGCCGGCCGGCGGTTGAGCCGCGCAGGCCGAGATGGCAATGGTCAAAGCGATTAACGGTAAATATTTCAACGTTATCTCCTCAGAAGTCGCTCAAGAATGAGCCGGGTCGCAGGGATTGCCCATATGTCGAACGGCTCGGCGATCCGTGTTCCCCAGGTTCCGGAAACAAGTCGTTAGCAGGTCTTTCAGTGCGGCGAACTTGTGCGAAGAAGTGGCTTGACAGCGGGCCACACGTTGTCGAGTAGCAGCGGCTGTGCCTGCTGCGTCGGGTGGAGCTGATCGGCCTGGAACATGTCCGGTTTATCCGCGATGCCGGCGAGAAGAAACGGCACGAGCGGCACATGGAACTCCTTCGACAGCTGGCCGTAGAGGCCGTGGAACTTTTGCGTATAGTCGGGGCCGTAATTGGGCGGCACGTACATGCCGACGAGCACGACCTTCGCGTGGCCTTGCTGCGCCTGTTCGATGATCGTGCGCAGGTTGTCCTCGGTCGTCGAGAGCGGCACGCCGCGCAACGCGTCGTTGGCGCCGAGCTCGACGATCACGATGCTCGGTTTGAGCCGTTCCATCAGCGCGGGCAGACGCGCGCGTCCGCCGCTCGTCGTGTCGCCGCTGATGCTCGCATTGGCGACGCTATAATCGATGCGCTCTTCGGCCAGACGCTGACGCATCAACGCGACCCAGCCCGTATCGCGGGGCAGCCCGTACTCAGCGGAGATGCTGTCGCCGAGCACGACGATCACCGGCTTTGCGGGTTCGGGCGTATTCGCCGCGTGAGCCCGCAACGGTAACGAAACCAGCGCGGCGGCCATCATGGTCGCGCCGAATGCCGCAGACAGCGCCGCGGCGCGAGGGGCGATGGCGCGCACTTTCAACCTACGCTTCACCATGCCAAACAGAACTGATCCAGTCATTGAAGTGCGGGGTTTGTGCAAGAGGGTTAAGGATGCTGCGGGCGAACTGACGATTCTCGATGACATCGATCTTGCCATCGATGCCGGCAGCAGCGTCGCGATCGTCGGTGCATCCGGGTCGGGCAAGTCTACGCTGCTCGGCTTGCTCGCGGGATTGGACAGTGCTAGCGCGGGCTCGGTTCGGCTGCTGGGGCGCGAACTCGGCGAGCTCGACGAAGACGGTCGCGCCGCGTTGCGCAGCGGCGCGGTCGGCTTCGTGTTCCAGTCGTTTCAGTTGATGCCGCATCTGACCGCGCTCGAAAACGTCACGTTGCCGCTCGAACTGCAAGGCGGCATCGGCACACGCGAGGCCGCCGCGCGTGCGCGTGAACTGCTCGAACAGGTTGGGCTCGGACAGCGTACCGGTCATTATCCGAAGCTGCTGTCGGGCGGCGAGCAGCAGCGCGTCGCGCTCGCGCGCGCGTTCGTCACGCGCCCGGCGATCCTGTTCGCCGACGAACCCACCGGCAGTCTCGACGCGGCCACCGGCCACGCGGTGATCGATCTGATGTTCGAGATGAATCGCGCGCACGGCGCGACGCTCGTGCTCGTGACACACGACATCGAACTCGCGCGGCGTTGCGATAAGACGGTGACGATCGAAGCGGGGCGGCTCGCTTGATGGTCCGGCGGATCGCGGGCTTGCGCTCGCGTACCTCGGGCATGTCGTCGTCGAAGCAAAAACAAAGCGGGCCGTAGCCCGCTTCGTTCTGTTTGTGGCGCGTTATCGCCCGCTATCGTGCGCTCCAGACTTCCATTCAGCGCTTCAACGCAGCCCGGGCCCGCGCGATCAGCGCCACCGTCGACGAGTCATGCTTCTTCACGTCGGCACTCGCCGCGCCCAGATCGGCCTCGACCACCTTGCCGAGAATCTTGCCGAGTTCGACGCCCCACTGATCGAACGGGTTGATGTTCCACACCGACGCCTGCACCAGCACCTTGTGCTCATAAAGCGCGATCAGCGCGCCGAGCGTGCGCGCGGTCAACGCGTCGAGCAGCAGTGTCGCGGTGGGGCGGTTGCCGGGGAACGTCAGGTGCGGTGCGAGTTCCGGCTTGTCGGGGCCGGCCACCTTCTTCGCTTCCTCGAGCGTGCGACCCAGCATCAACGCTTCGCTCTGCGCGAAGCAGTTCGCGAGCAGCTTCGGATGATGGCTCGCGAGCGGATGCTCGGGCGTCAGCAGCGCGATGAAATCGATCGGCACGATCGTCGGGCCCTGGTGCAGCATCTGGAAAAACGCGTGCTGACCGTTCGTGCCCGGCTCGCCCCATGTGACTGCGGAAGTCGCATAGTCGACGAACGCGCCGTCGAGACGCGCGGACTTGCCGTTGCTCTCCATTTCGAGCTGCTGCAGATACGACGGCAGGAAATGCAGCGCCTGCGAATACGGCGCGACCAGATAGCTCTGCGAGCCGAAGAAGTTGCGATACCAGATGCCGATCATGCCGAGCAGCACCGGCAGGTTCCTGTCGAGCGGCGCGGTGCGGAAGTGCTGGTCCATCTCGTTGGCGCCGGCGAGCAGCTCGTCGAACTGTTGCGGACCTACCGCGATCATGATCGACAGACCGACGGCCGACCACAGCGAGTAGCGTCCGCCGACCCAGTCCCACATCGAGAACACGTTCTCTTGCGCGATGCCGAACTTGACGACTTCGGCGGTATTGGCCGACACACCGACGAAGTGCTTCGCCAGCGCGCTTTCCGGGCAGCCTTTCTGGATGAAAAAGTCGCGCAGCGAGCGCGCGTTGGTCATCGTCTCCAGCGTCGTGAAAGTCTTCGACACGATGATCGCGAGCGTCTCTTCGGGATCGATCTGCTGCATCACGTTGTACAGATCGGCGCCGTCCACGTTCGACACGAAGTGCGTCGAGATCTCGGGCGTCGCGAGATGATGCAACGCGTGCACGACCATCTTCGGCCCTAGATCCGAGCCGCCGATGCCGATGTTCACGACATGACGGATCCGCTTGCCGGTATAGCCGGTCCATGCGCCGCTGCGGACCTGCTCGGCGAACGCGGCCATTTTCTTGCGCTCGGCCTGCACTTCGGCGAAGAACGGCGCCTTCGGGTCGGTTGCGCGCAAGGCCGTGTGCAGCGCGGCGCGGCCTTCGGTCGGGTTGACGACCTCGCCCGCGAACATCGCGTCGCGGCGCTTTTCGACGCCGGCTTCGCGGGCGAGTTGCTCGAGCAGTTGCAGGGTTTCGTCGGTGATGCGGTGCTTCGAGAAATCGGCTGAGAGACCGCCGCCCGCGAATGTGAAGCGTTCGGCGCGCGTGGGAGCGGGATCGTTCTCGGGGGCGAACCAGTCGCGCAGATGCGCATCGCGAATCGTGTCGTAATGCGTCTGCAGCGAGGACCAGGAGGGGAGCGAGTTCTGGGTCATAGCGTCCGTCTAACCAAGGGGCACGAAGGAAGGCGCGCGCATGAAGCGCGGCCGAGAATGATGCGGCGATGCAGTCAGAGCGATGCCACGCGGCCCGGAGCGGGACAGGTGCCGACGATACTTCGCGAAGCGGGTGAACTTCGCGAAAACGCGAGGCGGCGCCCGCGCCCGCTGGAGTATCGCCGCGACCCGCGATCGATCCGACGCGCGGCGCAGGCAATCAGTATAGCGGGGTTGCGCGACGGGCAGCAGTGCGTTGCGCGCGCTCGCAATGATTGGGATCGCGATGTTTCATCGGTGTGAACGAGCGCCGCGAACGCGATTCGTATTCAGAGCAATCGCGCGCGTCAAGCAAGCGGCGCCGAATAGAACAGCCGGTTCAACAAGGTACGCACCATCGGTGCCAGCTCGCCGGCCGTCAGCCCGGCGGGGCCGTGGCCCTGCGCGGTCAGCGTATCGGCGGCAAGGCCGTGCAGATAGACGCCCGCGAGCGCCGCCTCGAAGCGTGGCAGATGCTGCGCGAGCAGCGCGCCGATGATGCCGCCGAGCACGTCGCCGGTGCCGCCCGTCGCGAGCGCGGCGTTGCCGGTCGGGTTCAGCGCGAGGCGGCCGTCGGGCGCGGCGATGATCGTGCCGACGCCCTTCAGCACGACGACGCTCGCAAAACGCGCCGCGAGCGCACGCGCGGCCGCGAGACGGTCGCGTTGCACGCTCGCCGCATCGCTGCCAAGCAGGCGCGCCGCTTCGAGCGGATGCGGAGTGAAAATGCACGGATCGCCTTGCACGCCGCGCGCGGTGACTTCCGCGGCGAGCGCGGGATCCTTGGCGACCAGGTTCAGCGCGTCGGCATCGAACAGCTTGGGCACGTCGAGTTGCAGCACGTCGTGCAGTACCCGCGTCGCGCGTTCGCCGTGCCCCATGCCGCAGCCGATCGCGAGTGCGTCCATCGAATCGAGCGGCAGCGTGTCGATCGGATGCAGCATCAGTTCGGGGTGCGGCGGATCGTAGGGCGGGGCGCCTTCGCCGAGCAGCGCGACGTGGACCTTGCCCGCGCCGGTGTAGAGCGCCGCGCGTGCCGCGAGAATCGGCGCGCCGCACATGCCGGTGTCGCCGCCGACCACCGCGAGGCTGCCGAAGGTGCCCTTGTTGGTCGCGAAGTTGCGTGGGGGCATGAAGGGGCCGAAGAGATCGGGCGCGCTGAGCTGGATCGCCGCACGTGAGGCGCTGGTGGCAGCGTGCTGGCTGCCCCCGCCGTTGATCCCTGCCACGAGCCCGATCGGTGCGACCGTCACTCGCCCGGCGAGATCGCGGCCTTGCGCGGTGAAAAGCCCCGGCTTCGCGCCGATGAACGTGATGGTGTGCGTCGCATGGACCGCCGCCGCGCCGTTGCCGCCGATCACCGCGCCGGTGTCGCTGTCGAGCCCGCTGGGCACATCGAGCGCGAGCACGGCGCCTTGTGTCGGGCGCGCCTTCGTGCATTGCGACAACTGCCGCGCGAGCGTCGCGAAGACGCCGTCGAGCGGCCGCGCGAGACCGATGCCGAACATACCGTCGACGAGCCAGCCATAGCCGTCGAGCGAGGCGGGCGGCGCCGCGTCGATCGGCACGCCGGCGGCGCGCGCGGCGTCGAGCGCCCAGCGCGCATCGGCGGGCTTCACTTCAACCGGCATACAGACTTCGACTGCGATGCCGGCCCTGTGCAGTTCCGTCGCGACGACCAGCGCGTCGCCGCCGTTGTTGCCGGGGCCGGCGACCAGCCACGCGCGCTGCTGCGACTTCGTCACCGACGTATCCGCGGCGATCCGTTCGAGCAGCCAGCGCGCGGCCGCATGACCGGCGCGCGCCATCAGCGTGTGCTCGGGCAGGGCCGCGGCGGCCTGGGATTCGGCGATCCGCAAGTCGGTCAGCGTCAGCAGCGGCAGCGCAAGCGACTGCGAGTCGGTCAGCGGATCGAAAAGGGAGAGCAGCGAGTTTTCTGCGTCTGTCATGGCGAAACCTGGCGGTGCGCCCGCGGCGCGGCGGGCAGACTTTGGAATCGCTATGTTAGTGCCGATAGGCGCACGGCGTGCGGCTGTTTCGGTGCGTGCGGCGGAAGCGGCGCGATGAACGCGGGGTATCGACAGCGGGCTGTCAGGCCGCCATACCCGCCTGGAACCGCACGAAACCTTACTGGAACCGCTCCGGCCTCAATGCAGCGAGCGTGTCTTGCGGCAACGTCGGCGTCTGTCCCGACATCAGCTGTGCAACGAGCTTGCCCGCGCCGCAGGCGAGGCCCCAGCCGGCCGGGCCATGCCCGACGTTGATGAACAGCCGCGGATGCAGCGCGTTGCCGATCACCGGCAAGCCATCGGGCGACAGCAGTTTCACGCCTTCCCACGGCAGCGCCGCCGAAATGCGCGCGGCGCCCGGAATCCAGTCGTGCGTCGCCTGGCCGAGCAACGCGAGCGCCTCCTTGGTCAGCGCTTCGCCGAGCGGCTTGTCGATCTGGCTCGCGCTTTGCAGCACCGCGCCGCCCGCGATCCGCAGCCGATGGTTCATGCGGCTGATGCCGATGCGCTTGACCGCATCGACGATCGCGACGTGCGGCGCGCATTCCTCGTGCGCGATCGGCGCGACCAGCGAATGCAGCCGCAGCGGATGCAGCGGCAGGCTGAGCCCCGCGCGTTCGAGCAGCGCGAGGCTGCCGTAACCGGCGGCGACCACGACGGCGTCGGCCTGGACCACGTCGATCTCGCGCGAGCGGGGTGCGCCGTCGCGCGGCGCCAGTTCGACCGCCGCGCGCTGACTTTCGAGACGAATGCCGGTCACCTCGCAGTTCGGCATGAACTGCACGCCGCCTTGGGTATCGAGCACCTGTTTGACGAGCTTGGTAAAAAGCGGACAGTTCGCGGTGCGCTCGTGCTCGAACAGCACGCCGCCGGCGAATTCAGGATCTGTGGGGACCGCATGCTCGAACGCCGCGCATTCGGCCGGGCTCAGCACGTGATGCGGCACCTCGAACCGGTGCAGCAGATCGAGCGCGGCTGCGTTCAGCTCCCATTCGTGCGCGCTGCGCACGAGGTACAGCAGACCGCTCGCCTGTTCGAATTCGAGGCCGAAGCGGGCTTCGACGTCGGCCATCGCATCGCGCGAGGATTCGATCAGCGGCCGCAGCAGCGCGTACTGGCGCGCGAACGCCCCGGGCTCCTGCCATGCTCCGAGCTGCTTGATGAACTGCCGCGCGGCGCCGTTGAAGCCGGTCTTGCTGATCACGCCATTTTTCGCGTTGTAGCGGCTCGCCATGAAGGTCGGGCCGAACCAGACGTCGAGCGGCGTCGGCAGCACGTTGCCGCCTTGTCCGTAGGTGGCGCCTTGCGCGACGGTCGCGTGACGCTCGACGACGCATACCCGGTGGCCGGCCGCGCGCAGGTGATAAGCGGTGGCGACGCCCGCTACCCCGCCGCCAATGACGATGACATCCATGCTCTGATTCGATGTGCCGACGGGCGGCTCGCGCGCGTTCCCGCTGGCTGTGACATGCGGCGCGCCGCCGGGTGAAACCCGGGCCGCGTGCGCCGATCTGGTGAAACGCGAATGATAGCAGTCAAAACACCCGCGCGGCGACGCGACGGGCACCGCGGCGACGCCTCGCGCGGGCCGGCGCGGCCCGCCGCCCACGCACCCCGGAGCCCGCTGGAAGCCCGTTCCCGGGGTATAATCTGCGACTTCCTTTCCGCCTCACGTCGCCTGCATGCGCGGCTCCCCGGCATCAATGAGCGACGCAACGTCAAGTCCCATGGCCCACTTCTCGTGTTTCCCCGGCGCTTCGGCCCTCTCCGATTTCCGTCAAACCCGCCTGCTCGACGCGCTCACGCGCATCGACCCGAACATCACCGGCGTGCGCGGGCAGTATCTGCACTTCGTCAATGCCCAGACCGAGCTGTCCGCTGAAGACAGCGCGAAGATCGAGGCGCTGATGCACTACGGCGATCCGTTCGAAGAAGGCAAGGAGCGTGGCACGGTCGAGACCGTCCTCGTCGTGCCGCGCTTTGGCACCGTGTCGCCGTGGGCCAGCAAGGCAACCGACATCGCGCATCTGTGCGGGCTCACGCAGGTGCGCCGCATCGAGCGCGGCGTCGAGTACTCGGTGACGCTGAAAAGCGGCCTGCTCGGCGGCAAGAAGACGCTGTCGGACGAAGCGCGCGCGGCCGTCGCCGCCGCGCTGCACGATCGCATGACCGAGAGCGTCGCGCCGTCGCGCAACCACGCGTTGCATCTGTTCGACGAATTGCCGGCCAGGCCGCTGCAAACCGTCGACGTGCTCGCGAGCGGCCGCGCCGCGCTCGAAACCGCCAACGCGGAACTGGGCCTCGCGCTCGCCGACGACGAAATCGACTATCTGGTCGACGCATTCACGAAGCTCGGCCGCAATCCGACCGACGTCGAGCTGATGATGTTCGCGCAGGCCAACAGCGAGCACTGCCGCCACAAGATCTTCAACGCGGACTGGACGATCGACGGCGAGAAGCAGGACATGTCGCTGTTCAACATGATCCGCAACACCGAGAAGCTGAACCCGCAGGGCACGATCGTCGCGTATTCGGACAACTCGGCGATCATGGTCGGCGGCATGGCCGAGCGCTGGTTCCCGCGCACGCCGGCCGACCTCGGCGCGAGCGAATTGCCCGAGCACTATGGCCGCAGCGTCGAGCTCACGCACACGCTGATGAAGGTCGAAACGCACAACCACCCGACCGCGATCTCGCCGTTCCCGGGTGCCGCGACCGGCGCAGGCGGCGAAATCCGCGACGAAGGCGCGACCGGACGCGGCGCGCGTCCGAAGGCGGGCCTCGCGGGCTTCACGGTATCGAACCTCGAACTGCCGGACGGCGTCGAGGCGTGGGAAAACGCCCGCGACACCGCTCAGCCGCTCGTGCAGCGCAATCCGGCCGACCAGCACGAAGCGTACGGCCGCCCGGACCGCATCGCCTCGCCGCTGCAGATCATGATCGACGGCCCGCTCGGCGCCGCCGCGTTCAACAACGAATTCGGCCGGCCGAACCTCGGCGGTTACTTCCGCACCTACGAGCAGAACGTCGCGGGTCTCGTGCGCGGCTATCACAAGCCGATCATGATCGCGGGCGGCATCGGCAATATCTCCGACCAGCACACGCACAAGCACGATCTGCCGGAAGGCTCGCTGCTGATCCAGATCGGCGGCCCGGGCATGCGCATCGGCATGGGGGGCGGCGCCGCGAGCTCGATGGCGACCGGCACCAACACGGCCGAGCTCGACTTCGACTCGGTGCAGCGCGGCAACCCGGAAATCGAGCGACGCGCGCAGGAAGTGATCAACGCGTGCTGGCAACTCGGCGACAAGAACCCGATCCTCAGTATTCACGACGTCGGCGCGGGCGGTCTGTCGAACGCGTTCCCCGAAGTGGTGGACGGTGCGGGCAAGGGCGCACTGTTCGAACTGCGCAAGATCCAGCTCGAAGAAAGCGGTCTGTCGCCGCGCGAAATCTGGTCGAACGAAGCGCAGGAGCGCTACGTACTGGCGATCGCGCCGGCCGATCTGCCGGTGTTCGAGGCGATGTGCAAGCGCGAGCGCTGCCCGTTCGCGGTGATCGGCACGGCCACCGCCGAGCGTCAGCTGAAGCTCATTGATTCCGAACTGCAGGAAGGCGCGCACCAGCCAGTCGATATGCCGATGGAAGTGCTGCTCGGCAAGGCGCCGCGTATGCACCGCGACGTAAAGCGTGCCGAGCGCAGGCTCGAACCGGTCGACGTGACCGGCCTCGCGCTGCAGGACCTCGCGCAGAGCGTGCTGCGTCATCCGACGGTCGCGAGCAAGTCGTTTCTGATCACGATCGGCGACCGCTCGGTCGGCGGCACGACCGCGCGCGATCAGATGGTCGGTCCGTGGCAGGTGCCGGTGGCCGACGTCGCGATCACGACGATGGACTACGCAGGCTTCAGCGGCGAAGCGATGACGATGTCCGAGCGCACGCCGCTCGCCGTCATCAACGCACCGGCCTCCGGCCGTATGGCAGTCGGCGAGGCGATCACCAACATCGCGGCGGCGCCGATCGCGTCGCTCGACAAACTCAAGCTGTCGGCTAACTGGATGGCCGCGTGCGGCGCGCCTGGCGAAGACGCCGCGCTCTACGACACGGTCAAGGCGATCGGTATGGAACTGTGCCCGGCGCTCGGTATCGGCATTCCGGTCGGCAAGGATTCGCTGTCGATGCGCACCCGCTGGGACGAGAGCGGCGTCGCGAAGGAAGTGGTCGCGCCGGTGTCGCTGATCATCTCCGCGTTCGCGCCGGTTGAAGACGTCCGCAAGCATCTGACGCCGCAACTGCAGCGCGTGAGCGAAGTCGGCGAGTCGGTGCTGATTGCGATCGATCTCGGCCGCGGCAAGCAGCGTCTGGGCGGCAGCATTCTCGCGCAGGTCACGCAGCAGGTCGGCGACACGGTGCCGGACGTCGACGATCCGGAAGATCTGAAGCGCTTTTTCAACGCGATCCAGGCGCTCAATAGCGACGGCAAGCTGCTCGCGTACCACGACCGCTCGGACGGCGGCCTGTGGGCGACGATTTGCGAAATGGCGTTCGCGGGTCACGCGGGCGTGTCGCTGAACGTCGACATGCTTGTGCTCGACGCGCACCACGAATCCGATTACGGCGACGCGAAGGACTGGGCGAAGCAGACCAGCGGCCGCCGCGACGACCGCACGCTGCGCGCACTCTTCAACGAAGAGCTCGGCGCCGTCGTGCAAGTGCGCGCGGCCGATCGCGACGCGGTGCTCGCCGCGCTGCGCGAACACGGTCTGTCGGCGTGCTCGCACGTGATCGGCAAGACCAACGAGCGCGACGTGATCGAGATCTATCGCGACGCGAAGAAGCTCTACGAGGCGCCGCGTGCCGAACTGCATCGCACGTGGAGCGAAGTGAGCTGGCGCATCGCGCGTCTGCGCGACAACCCGGCTTGCGCCGACGCCGAATACGACGCGCTGCTCGACGCGGCGGACCCTGGCATCACGCCGGTGCTGAGCTTCGATCCGGCCGACGATGTCGCCGCTCCCTTCGTCCCCCAAGGGGACTTCCTTCGGGGCGTCCCCCAAGGGGACTTCCTTCGGGGCGTCCCCCAAGGGGACTTCCTTCGGGGCGTCCCCCAAGGGGACTTCCTTCGGGGCGTCGGCAAGGGCGCGCGTCCGCGCGTCGCGATCCTGCGCGAGCAGGGCGTGAACTCGCATCTGGAGACGGCCTATGCATTCGATCGCGCCGGCTTCGACGCGCACGACGTGCACATGAGCGACCTGCTCGCGGGCCGCGCGAACCTCGCCGATTTCGCGGGTGCGGTCGCGTGCGGCGGCTTCTCGTACGGCGATACGCTGGGCGCCGGCGAAGGCTGGGCCAAGACGATCCGCTTCAACGCGCAACTGGCCGACATGTTCGCCGCGTTCTTCAGTCGTGGCGACACGTTCGCGCTCGGCATCTGCAACGGCTGCCAGATGATGAGCAGCCTCGCGTCGATGATCCCCGGCGCCGAAGCATGGCCGAAGTTCACGCGCAACAAGTCGGAGAAGTTCGAGGCACGCTTCTCGCTCGTCGAGGTGCAGGCATCGCCGTCGCTCTTTTTCGCCGGCATGGAAGGCTCGCGCATTCCGGTCGCGGTCGCGCACGGCGAGGGCTTTGCGGACTTCTCGCAGCAGGGCGACAAGTCGAAGGTCGCGGTCGCGATGCGCTATGTCGATCACCGTGGTCAGGCGACCGAGCAGTATCCGTTCAACCCGAACGGTTCGCCCGAGGGCATCACCTCGGTCACGACGGCCGACGGCCGCTTCACGGTGCTGATGCCGCACATGGAGCGCGTGCATCGCGCGGTGCAGATGAGCTGGCATCCGCAGGGCTGGGGCGAGATCGGCACGGACGCGAGCCCGTGGCTGCGCGTGTTCCAGAACGCGCGTCGCTGGCTCGGTTGATGAGTCAGGGGGCTGCCGCCCGCGTGCGGCGGCTCCTGTTTGCGGCAGCCACGCACGCCGCCGCTGCAAATCTTGCGGCAACAAAAAAGCCGCCCACGGGCGGCTTTATCGCATTCAGGCTTCAGAGCCAGGCGGACTATCCGAAGACAATCTGCCCGCCGACCCTTACTGAATCTTCGCGTTCTTGCGCAGATTCTCTTCGAACGCCTGCAGCTTTTCCTGCTGGATCTGCTGCACGATCTGCGCGCGCACCTGCTCGAGCGGCGGCGGCGTGACGGCGCGGATGCCGTCGACACGGATGATGTGCCAGCCGAATTGCGTATGCACCGGCGTGTCGGTCATCTGGCCTTTCTGCAGATGCGTGGCCGCGTCCGCGAATTCAGGCACGTAGGCCTTCGGGTCCGACCAGTCGAGATCGCCGCCGTTCTTGCCCGATCCCGGGTCCTTCGAGTACTGCTTGGCCAGGGCCTCGAAGCTCGCGCCGGCCTTGATCTTCGCGATCAGGTCCTTCGCCTGTTGCTCGTTGTCGACGAGGATATGGTGCAGGTGATATTCCTTGCCGCCCGCATCCTTGACGAGCGCGTTGTAGCGCGCGGTGATTTCGGCGTCGGTCGGCTGATTGTTCTTTACGAAGTCTTCGATCAGCGCGCGCAGCACGACAGTTTGCTGCGCGACCGCGATTTGCGCCTTGACGTCCGGACGGTTCGGCAGCCCGCGACGCAGCGCTTCCTGCATCAGGATTTCGCGATTCACGAGCTCTTCGCGCACGGCCTGCTGCAGTTGCGGCGTGTCCTGCTGTCCCTGGTGAACCAGTTGCTGGATCAACGCATCGGCGCGCGACTTCGGAATCGGCGTACCGTTCACCACGGCGATGTTCTGTGCGAATGCAGGTGCGGCCGCGAACGCAGCCAGCAATACCCAGAGGCGGGTTTTCTTCAAGGTCATCGAAAGGTTCCTAGCGGGGCAACAAAGCAAATTCTTCGGGCGTATACGCCGTGATGGCAAGGGCATGAATGCCGCGCTGCATGGCATCGGCCAGCGCATCATACACCATGCGATGCCGCGCCACGCGGGGCTTGCCGGCAAACGCGACGGCCACGATCGTGACACTGAAATGACCGCCGGCGGCGGCACCAGCGTGGCCCGCGTGCTGCGCGCTGTCGTCGGTGATGCGGATCGATTCGACGGGCGCGAGCGCGGCCGCGAGGCGCGCCTCGATCAGCGCGGCGCGCTCGGCGGTGGTGGCGTGCATGAACAGGTCGCTCATGTCATTCCTCCTTCATGTACTTAGACAGCCACAGGCTCTGTCCGACGATGAACACGAGCAGGCAGCCGGTCGCGCCGAACAGCTTGAAATTGACCCACTGATCGGTCGTGTAGTGATACGCGACGAACAGGTTCAGCAGACCGAGCAGCACGAAAAACACCGCCCAGATCAGGTTCAGCTTGCCCCAGATCGCGTGCGGCAGCGTGATCTGCTTGCCCATCATCGCTTCGATCAGGTTCTTGTTGAAGCCGAGCTGCGACACGATCAGCGCGACGGAAAACGCCCAGTACAGCACGGTCGGCTTCCATTTGATGAAGGTGTCGTTGTGCAGCACGAGCGTCGCGCCGCCAAATACGACGACGACGCCGAGGCTCACCCACAGCATCGGGTCAACCTTGCGGTGGCGGAACGCCACCCACGCGATCTGCACCAGCGTGGCGACGATCGCCACTGCCGTCGCCGTGAAAATGCCCCAGATCTTGAAGGCGACGAAGAACAGGATGATCGGGAACAGATCGAACAGGAATTTCATTATCTGATCGGGAAGTCGGAGAGTGAGTCGAACGTTGAAGCGCGCCCGCCTGGCGTGCAAGGTGCGCGGTGCCCGCTGGCGAGCGGGACGGCCGCATTGGAAGGGCGCCGCGCGCACTTCGCGCCGCGACGCCGAAGGCGGGCAGGGATGCTGCCGCGCCGCGTTACTTGGGCTCGAATTGTAACGCAGCCGAATTGATGCAGTAACGCAGACCGGTCGGCGCCGGTCCGTCCTCGAAGACGTGGCCCAGATGCGCGCCGCAGTTCTTGCACTGCACCTCGATGCGCAGCATGCCGTGTGAGCGGTCGGTCTTCTCGGCGATCACTTCGCCGTTGATGGGGCGGAAATAGCTCGGCCAGCCGCAGCCGGCGTCGAACTTGGTGTCCGATTCGAACAGCGGCGTGCCGCAGCACACGCAGTCGTAGACGCCGCGTTCCCAGTGATCGTCGTAGCGGCCCGTGAACGGGCGCTCGGTGGCCGCATGGCGCGTCACCTGGTATTCCATGTCGGTCAGCTGCTTGCGCCACTCGGCGTCGCTTTTCTGTACGGCTGGGGCGTCATGCTTGAGATCGTCGGGGTTGTTCATGGTCGGGTTCCTGTCTCGGGTTTGTCTCGGTGCTTTCTCGTGGGGCGGCCGTGGCGATTCAACCGCGCCGGCGCGTCATGACGAACAGCTCACTTCCAGTGAGTTCGCCCAGTCGGGCGGCAGGCCCGCATACGACGCGTATTCGGGCTGCTCGTCGAACGGGTGACGCAACACGGCCGCGAGCCGTTCCGCCTCGGAGAAATCCTTCTCCTTCGCGCGTTGGATCGCCGTCTCCGCCAGATGGTTGCGAAGTACGAATTTGGGGTTCACGCGATTCATTGCAATGGCGCGCGCAACGTCGTCGCGTGACTCCTCGGCGAGCCGCGCGCGATAGTCGTTCGCCCATGCGTCGAAGGCGACGCGATCGAGGAACAGGTCGCGCACCGGCGTGTCGCCGCTCGCATCGTGTTTCGACAGGCGCGCGAGATGGCGGAACGTCAGCGTGAAATCGGCGCGGTTCGCGTGCATCACTTCGAACAGCCGGTTGACCAGCGCGTCGTCGCCGTCGCGGGCCTGTTCGAGGCCGAGCTTTGCGCGCATGCGGTTTTCGAGCGCCGGCGCGAAACGGTCCTTGAAGCCGGCTAGCACGTGCTGCGCATCTTCGACCGCCTTGTCGGCGCGCACGCTTTCGTCGTGCTTCTCGCCGAACAACGGCAGCAGTCCCTGCGCGAGGCAGAACAGGTTCCAGTACGCGATTTGCGGCTGCAGCCGGTAGGCGTAGCGGCCCTGCGTATCGGAGTGATTGCAGATGTGGCCGGCATCGAAGCCATCCATGAAACCGAACGGGCCGTAGTCGATCGTCAGGCCCAGGATCGACATGTTGTCGGTATTCATCACGCCGTGACAGAAACCGACCGCCTGCCAGTCGACCATCAGATCCGCGGTGGAGCGCACCGCCTCGGCGAGCAGCGCCAGATACGGATCGTCGGCCTCCTTGCAATGCGGATAGAAGCGCTCGATGACGTGATCGGCGAGCGCGCGCAACGCGTCGACACGATCGTTCGCGTAGAAGTGCTCGAAGTGGCCGAAGCGCACAAAGCTCGGCGCGACGCGCGTGACCACCGCGGCGGTTTCGATCGTCTCGCGCCGCACCGGCTGGTCGGAGCCGATCACGCACAATGCGCGCGTGGTCGGAATGCCGAGATGATGCATCGCCTCCGAGCACAGATATTCGCGGATCGACGAGCGCAGCACCGCGCGGCCGTCGCCCATGCGCGAATAGGGCGTGCGGCCCGCGCCTTTGAGCTGCAGTTCGTTGCGCTCGCCGTCGTGTTCGAGCTCGCCCAGACCGAGCGCGCGGCCGTCGCCGAGCTGGCCGGCCCACACGCCGAACTGATGCCCCGAGTACACCGACGCATAAGGCAGCGTGTCGGCCGGCCGGTCGCGCGTCGCATTGCCGCAGAACAGCTCGATAAAGCCCGGATCGCGCTCGATGCCCTCGGGCATCCCGAGCCGCGCGGCGGTCTCGGCCGAGAAGCCGACGAGATAGGGTGCGTCGAGCGGCGCGGCGGGCAGGCGCGTGAGGAACGTGCCGCCGAGCCGCGCGAACGCGTTGGCTGGGGGAGTGGCGAGTGTGTTGGAAAGATCCGTCAAAGCTGCGGATAGCCCTGCAAAGCTTGGGGAAAACGACATGTTGAGCGCCTCTGGATTAGCCGATATTGTAAGTCCGCGCCCGCGGCGCTGCTGGGCGGCCGCCTTCATCGTTCGGACCATGCTGCTGCGCTCGACGCCGCCATGATCTTGCGCCAACCCATCGACCCACTAACAAGCCGAGGAGACCCCGCCTTATGACGACGCCGCTGCTGGGCCAGATGATGGACGTGCCGCTCACCGTGTCATCGTTGCTCGCGCATGCCGCACGGCATTTCGGCAGCACCGGGATCGTGTCGCGGCGCATCGAAGGCGACCTGCATCGCTACACCTATCGCGATTGCGAGCAGCGCGCGAAGCAGCTCGCGCAGGCGCTCATCGCGCTCGGTGTCGAACCGGGCGAACGCGTCGCGACGCTCGCGTGGAACGGCTACCGGCATCTCGAAGCGTATTACGGCACCACCGGGTTCGGCGCCGTATGTCACACGATCAACCCGCGGCTTTTCCCCGACCAGATCGCCTACATCGTCAATCATGCCGACGACGCGTACGTGTTGTTCGACACGACGTTCGCCGCGCTGGTCGACACGCTCGCGCCGCAGTGCCCGCGCGTGCGCGGCTGGATCGCACTATGCGATGAAGCGCATCGGCCGCCGATGCAAACGTCGGTGCTGTGCTACGAAACGCTGATGGACGGGCAGGACGGCCGCTTCGACTGGCCCGCGCTCGACGAGCGCCAGGCGTCGTATCTCTGCTATACGTCGGGCACGACCGGCAATCCGAAAGGCGCGCTGTATAGCCATCGCTCGACGGTGCTGCACGCGTTCGGCGCGGCGTTGCCCGACGCAATGAACCTGTCGGCGCGCGACTCGGTGCTGCCCATCGTGCCGATGTTCCATGTCAACGCATGGGGCCTCGCGCACGCGGGGCCGCTGACCGGCGCGAAGCTCGTGTTCCCCGGCAAGGATCTCGACGGCAAGTCGCTGTACGAACTGATGGAGAGCGAACGCGTCACGTTCTCGGCCGGCGTGCCGACCGTGTGGCTCGGTCTGCTGAACCACCTGCGCGAAACGGGCGCGAGGTTTTCGTCGCTCGAGCGCACGGTGATCGGCGGTTCCGCCTGTCCGCCCGCGATGCTGCGGATACTCGAGGACGACTACGGCGTGCAGGTGATCCATGCATGGGGCATGACGGAGATGTCGCCGCTCGGTACCTTGTCGAAGCTGACCTGGGAGCAGAGCCAGCGGCCGCTCGCCGATCAGCGCAAACTGCTCGAAAAGCAGGGTCATGCGATCTACGGCGTCGACATGAAGATCGTCGGCGAGGATGGCCGCGAGCTGCCTTGGGACGGCGTCGCGTTCGGCGATCTGCACGTGCGCGGGCCGTGGGTCATCGACCGGTATTTCCGCAAGGAAGACTCGCCGCTCATCGACGGCTGGTTCCCGACCGGCGACGTCGCGACGATCGACCCCGACAGCTTCCTGCACATCACCGATCGCTCGAAGGACGTGATCAAGTCGGGCGGCGAATGGATCAGCTCGATCGACGTCGAGAACGTCGCGCTCGCGCATCCGGCGGTCGCGGAAGCCGCGTGCATCGCGTGCGCGCATCCGAAGTGGACCGAGCGCCCGTTGCTCGTCGTCGTCAAACGCGCGGGGCAAGACGTCACCCGCGACGAACTGCTCGCGCACTACGACGGCAAGGTCGCGAAGTGGTGGATCCCCGACGACGTCGTGTTCGTCGACGACCTGCCGCACACGGCGACCGGCAAGCTGCAGAAGCTGAAGCTGCGCGATCTGTTCCGCGACCACGTGCTGCCGTCCGCGCTCGAAGACGGCCGCAGCTGTCCGCTGACCCCCGAGTCCCAGGGGAAACCCCATTCCGGAATAAATTGAACGTTCGTTCTTTTTTGGTGTATCGTGCCTGCTGACCCCGGAACCGTCGCTTGAAAAAGTCTGACCATAAGCAGGCTCGATGAACCGGACGGGCGGCGCATCATGCGCCGCCTCAATGCATGGATCGCACGGAGGCACGCAGATGGCAGTGGACTACACAACTCATGACGGCGTGGCCGTTCTCACGCTGAACAATCCGCCCGTCAATGGGCTCGGTCTGTCGACGCGCGCGGGTATCGTCGAAGGGCTCGAGCGCGCGCAGAACGATCCGGCCATCGAGGCCATCGTGCTGACGGGCGCGGGCAAGGCCTTTTCGGGCGGCGCCGACATCACCGAATTCAATACGCCGAAGGCGACCCAGGAGCCGACGCTCGCGACCGTCATCAAGGCCGTCGAAGGCAGCGCGAAACCGCTCGTCGCGGCGATCCACAGCGTCGCGATGGGCGGCGGCCTCGAACTTGCCCTCGGCGCGCATTACCGCGTCGCCGCGGCCGGCGCGCAGATCGCGCTGCCCGAAGTGAAGCTCGGCATCCTGCCGGGCGCGGGCGGCACGCAGCGTCTGCCGCGCGCCATCGGTCTGGAAGCGTCGCTGAACATGATCGTGTCGGGCGCGCCGGTGCTCTCGGAAAAGCTCGCCGATTCGGGGCTGTTCGACGAAGTCGTCGCGAATCCCGCCGAACTGGCCGAAGCCGCGCTCGCGTTCGCGCGCAAGGTCGGCGCCGAGACCGGCCCGCATCCGAAGGTGCGCGAGCGCAAGATCGAACATCCGAATGCGGCCGGTTTCATCCAGTTCGCGCGCAATAGCGTCGCGGCACTCGCGAAGAACTTCCCGGCGCCGCATAAATGCATCGACGCGGTCGAAGCCGGTGTGAAGCACGGCTTCGACAAGGGCCTCGCATTCGAGCGCGAATGCTTCATCGCGCTCGTGCAGACGCCGGAGAGCCGCGCGCTGCGTCACGCGTTCTTCGGTGAGCGGGCGGCGAGCAAGATTCCCGACGTGCCGGCAGATACTTCGGTGCGCGACATCGATCGGGTGGCCGTGATCGGCGCCGGCACGATGGGCGGCGGCATCGCGATGAACTTCCTGAACGCGGGCATTCCGGTCACGCTGCTGGAAACGAAGCAGGAAGCGCTCGACCGCGGTCTCGCGACGATCCGCAAGAACTACGAGGCGACCGTCAGGAAAGGCAAACTGAAGCCCGAGGTGATGGAACAGCGCCTCGCGCTGCTGAGCTCGACGCTCTCCTACGACGACCTGAAGCACGCCGACATGATCGTCGAAGCCGTGTTCGAAGAGCTGGGCGTGAAGGAGCAGGTGTTCCGCCGGCTCGATGAAGTCGCGAAGCCCGGTGCGATCCTCGCGTCGAACACGTCGACGCTCGACGTCGACAAGATCGCCGCGTTCACGAAACGTCCGCAGGATGTGGTCGGCATGCACTTCTTCAGCCCGGCCAACGTGATGAAGCTGCTCGAAGTCGTGCGTGGCAAGGAGACCGCGAAGGACGTGCTCGCCACCGTGATGAAGCTCGCGAAGAAGATCAGGAAGACCGCGGTGGTGTCGGGCGTGTGCGACGGCTTTATCGGCAACCGGATGATCGAGCAATACGTTCGTCAGGCGCTCTTCATGCTCGAAGAGGGCGCGTTGCCAGCGCAGGTAGACAAGGCCATCGAGAAGTTCGGCTTCGCGATGGGGCCGTTCCGCATGAGCGACCTCGCCGGCAACGACATCGGCTGGGCGATCCGCAAGCGCCGCTATCTCGAACACCCCGACATGCACTACTCGAAGATCGCCGACCGTCTGTGCGAGATGGGCCGCTTCGGCCAGAAGACCTGCGGCGGCTGGTACGACTACAAGGCGGGCGATCGCACCGCATACCCTTCGGGCGTGGTCAACGAAATGATCGGCGAGTACTCGAAGGAAACCCACTCTGAGCGCCGCAAGATCAGCGACGAGGAAATCGTCGAGCGTCTGGTGTTCGCGCTCGTCAACGAAGGCGCGAAGATTCTCGAGGAAGGCATCGCGTCGAAGGCGTCGGATATCGACATGGTCTATCTGACCGGCTACGGCTTCCCGTTGCATCGCGGCGGCCCGATGCTGTACGCGGACACGGTGGGGCTCTATAACGTCGAGCGCGCGATTCGCCGCTATGCGGCGCGGCCGAACGGCGACGCGTGGAAGCTCGCGCCGAGCATCGCGAAGCTCGCGGCCGAAGGTCGCGGGTTCAACGGCTGAGCGCGGCTGGCTTCAGCCCACGAATTGAGCGGTGCGGGTTCCCTCCGCATCGCTCGCGTCAAACGACAGAGGCGGCGCGGTGATGCGCTTATGAACGCACGGCAGTGAGCCGGCGCGCCACTTTTGACACTGCAATTGGAGACATGCATGACTGACGCCGTAATCGTATCCACCGCCCGCACGGGTCTCGCCAAATCGTGGCGCGGCGGTTTCAACATGACGCACGGCGCGACGCTCGGCGGCCACGTGACGCAGGCCGCGGTCGAGCGCGCGAAGCTCGATCCGGCGCGCGTCGAGGACGTGATCATGGGTTGCGCGAATCCGGAAGGCGCGACGGGCGGCAATATCGCGCGGCAGATCGCATTGCGCGCGGGCTTGCCGGTCAGCGTGCCGGGCATGACCGTGAACCGTTTCTGCTCGTCGGGATTGCAGACGATCGCGCTTGCGTCGCAACGCGTGATCGCCGGCGAGGGCGACGTGTACGTCGCGGGTGGCGTCGAGTCGATCTCGTGCGTGCAGAACGAGATGAACCGCCACATGATGACCGACGGCTGGCTCATCGAGCACAAGCCGGAAATCTACTGGTCGATGCTGCAGACCGCCGAGAACGTCGCGAAGCGCTACTCGATCTCGAAGGAACGCCAGGACGAATATGGCGTGCGCTCGCAGCAACGCGCGGCGGCCGCGCTCGAAGCCGGTAAATTCAAGGACGAAATCGTGCCGTTGACGGTGCTCGCCGGCGTCGCCGACAAGGCGAGCGGCCGTCTCTACACGAAGGAAGTGACCGTCAGCAGCGACGAAGGCATCCGCGCCGACACGACGCTCGAAGACGTGTCGAAGATCCGCACCGCGCAGCCGGGCGGCGTGATCACCGCGGGCAATGCGAGCCAGTTCTCGGACGGCGCATCCGCTTGCGTCGTGATGAACGCGACGCTGGCCGAACGCGAAGGGCTGCAACCGCTCGGCATCTTCCGCGGTTTCGCAGTGGCCGGCTGCGAGCCCGACGAAATGGGCATCGGGCCGGTGTTCGCGGTGCCGAAGCTGTTGAAGAAAGCCGGCCTCAAGGTCGAGGACATCGGCCTGTGGGAGCTGAACGAAGCGTTCGCGGTGCAGGTGCTCTATTGCGCCGACCAGCTCGGCATTGCGCACGACCGCCTGAACGTGAACGGCGGCGCGATCGCGGTGGGCCATCCGTACGGCGTGTCGGGAGCGCGGCTCGTCGGCCATGCGCTGATCGAAGGCAAGCGGCGCGGCGTGAAGTTCGTCGTCGTGACGATGTGCATCGGCGGCGGGCAGGGCGCGGCGGGTTTGTTCGAAGTGGTTTGAGCGGGCGTGGGCCGGCGTCATTACCAGCCCGTGTCCGACGACGGCAGGCTCAGCGTCCCCTGATCGGTGAATCGCGTCGTACCGGTCACGCCACCCGCGAGCTTGCCGCGCAGAACGTACGGAACCTGTCCCGACTGCGCGGCGCCGGCTAGCGCAAAGGCTTGACGAACCGCGGCGAAAGCCGGCACGGTCAGCGGCACGGTGACGACGGTTTCACCGAAGCGCGGCACGGTGCCGCTCTGGTCGCTGACGCCGCTGGCGAACGGCTTGCCGTTCAGTTCCAGATCGAGCGACACGCCGTTGAAGCTGACCGCGGAGTCGTTGGGATTCTGCACGCGCAGCTTGACGTTGAAGCGCATCTCCATGCCCTGGCCAGCGATCGGCTCGATGCCCGCCACATTGACGCGCAACGGGTCGGCGCCGAACAGGCCCGCGCAGCCAGCGAGTGTCAGCGTGACAGCGACGACGGCGGCGAACAGGCGCCACACCCGTGAGACGCGGCCCGGCAGCAGCGCGCGAAAGAATGACATGACCTGCACCTCGAACGAAGCGGGTTGGTCATGCATTGTAACGGGCCACGTGGCGCGCGCAGCGACGTTTCAGGCGGCGCGCCGCCACCGTGTGCGCACGACGCAAGCGAGACGCCGAGCGGCTTGCAGAACGAAACCGCGCGCGCTGTGTTCAGCGTGTGCAGGCAGCACGATAAACGCAGCGCGATTGGCTTGCGTCGCGCGGATCGACACGACGCCACGTTGCGAGGTCATAAACCGCTCGCCTTCGTGCAACGTGAGCGACGTGAGCGGGGCGTCGTCGCCGAGCCAGGCCAGCGAATGATCGCGGAAGACGAGTTGCAATGCACCTTCGACCGCGATGATCGAACTGCGCGCGCGCAAGTCGTGCAGGGCCATCTGACCGGCGGCAAGATGCGACGCCGCGGTGCAATCCACTTCTGCACCGGGTAACAAGCGATCGTGGTATGGACGCACAGGCATGACCGATTCCTTTAAACCGTCTTCGTGTCACACAGCTTAGGGAATCCGTCCGGATGAAAACAGCCGCAGCTGTCGACAATCTGAACCGGTACAGTGGTGCGTTTCGTCACGCTGTATCGGTCCGAATCACGTCGATGTGTATCTGTCGCGGCGCGCGGACTATCCGCACCATCGGTTCATGAGCGAACCCCTCTTCACACCGCAAGGTCCCTCGACGGACCGGCCAGCCGAGCGCCAGCCGCTTTACCGGCAACTGGCCGACCAATACCGCCGCGCGATCGGCAACGGCGCGCTGCGCCCGGGCGACCGCATGCCGTCGATGCGCGCGTTCATGCAGCGCCACGGCGTGAGCCTCGCGACGGCGACCGAGAGCTATCGCGAACTGGAACGCGCCGCGCTGATCGACGCGCGGCCGCGCGCCGGCTATTTCGTGCGCGTGCCGCCGACGGCTGCGTTGCCCTGCGCCGCCGAGCCCGATCTCGCGATGCAGCCCGGCGCCGCCGCGCAGTTCGTCGGCATTCACTCGGAGATTTCGGCGCTCGTGTCGAAATTTCAGCGCTATCCGCACGCGCTGAATCTCGGCGGCGCGACCGCGTCGCCCGATCTCTATCCGACCGATGCGTTGCAAAAGGCCGCGGTGCGCGCGTTGCGCCGGCGGCCCACCTTGCTGACCGCCGTCGGGCCCGATCAGGGTGATCCGGCGTTGCGCGCGATCATCGCCCGGCGCGCGCTCGAGGCCGGCATCCAGATCGGCGCGGACGACATCATCATGACGCACGGCGGCGTCGAAGCGATGAACCTCGCGTTGCGCGCGGTGACGCAGCCGGGCGACACGGTCGCGGTCGAATCGCCGTGCTTCTTCGGTTTGCTGCAGGCGCTCGAAAGTCTCGGTCTGCGCGCGCTCGAAATTCCGACCAGCCCGAGCACCGGCCTCGCGATCGAGGCGCTGGCGTTCGCGCTACACACGCATCCCGACATCAAGGCGGTCGTGGTGGTGCCGAATCTGCAAAACCCGCTCGGCAGCGTGATGCCCGACGCGCACAAGGCGAGCCTCGTCGAACTGTGCGCGCGCGCCGGCATCGCGCTGATCGAGGACGATCCCTACCGCGAGCTCGTCGATGCCGCGCCGCCGCCCCGCTCGCTGAAGGCGTGGGACACCGATGGCACCGTGATCCATTGCACATCGTTCAACAAGACGCTGGCGCCTGGCATGCGCGTCGGCTGGATCAACGGTGGCCGGTGGCATCCGCGCATCGGCATGCTGAAGTTCGCGCAGTCGCGCCACAACGAGCAGTTGTCGCAAGTCGTGCTCGCCGGGTTCCTGGAGACGAGCGCGTACGAGCGCCATTTGCGGCGTTTGCGCGAGAGCTTGCAGCTGCGGCGCGAGCGGATGGCCGCGGCGGTGGCGGCATCGTTTCCCGACGGCACGCGGTTCACGCCGCCGCGCGGCGGGATGTTTTTCTGGATCGAATTGCCGCGTCACGTATCTTCGTCGGCTTTATTCGACGCCGCGTTGCATGACGGTATTCGCATCATGCCGGGCACGGTATTTTCGAACGCCGGGCGTTTCGATCACTTCATTCGGCTCAGCTGTCCGAGTGCGGATCTGGATCTGACCGACGAAGCGGTGCGCAGACTGGGGCGCCTCGCGACACGGATGGCAGCTCATGCGCCAACGCGATAGCGGGTATCATTTCCCGCCGTAGGCTCGACACGCGCCGTCGGCTACGAAATCAGATATCTGAGCCATGACCGATCCATCCACCTCATCCAGAACGGGCCATGCATCGTTGCCCGAAAGCCCCTTCATCGACCGTCTCGGCGCACAGTTGTTGTCAGCCGCCGACGGCGTCAGCGAAGTCGTGCTGCCGTTGCAACGCGATCATATGAACACGTGGGACGTCGCGCATGGCGGCGTCACGATGACGCTCGCCGACGTCGCGCTCGCGATGGCCGCGCGCAGTCTCGCCGGCGACGGCGTCGGCGTCGTCACCGTCGAGATGAAGGTCAACTTCATGCAGCCGGGACGCGGCGAGTTGCGCGCGACCGGCCGCGTGCTGCATCGCTCGACGACGATGGCCTATTGCGAAGGCGAGATCCGCGACAGCGAAGGTCACTTCGTCGCGAAAGCGCTCGGCACCTTCAAATACATGCGCCGCCTCGCGGTGGGCCGCGACGTCACGCGGCAGCGTCTGCGCAGCGACCCGGCGGCGAAGCCCGGTCCGAGCGACTGAGCACCCAACAACCCAAGGAGACGACCGCATGGCCCAGATCAATCGCCAATTGCTGCTGGTTTCGCGCCCCCAAGGCGAAGCCACGCCCGATAACTTCAAGCTCGTCGAAACGCCGCTCGCGCCGCTCGCCGACGGCGAAGTACGGGTGCGCAACCACTACCTGTCGCTCGATCCGTATATGCGCGGACGCATGAACGACAGCAAGTCATACGCGGCGCCGCAGCCGCTGAACGAAGTGATGATCGGCGGCACGGTCGGCGAGGTCGTCGAGACGAGGAATCCGAAGTTCGCGGTCGGCGACAAGGTCGTCGCGATGTTCGGCTGGCAGGAGTACGGCACCTCGAATGGCACGGGCATGCAGAAGGTCGACGACACGCATGTGCCGCTATCGGCGTATCTCGGGCCGGTCGGCATGCCGGGCGTCACCGCATGGTACGGGCTGAACCGCATCATCGCGCCGAAGGCCGGCGAGACGGTGGTCGTCAGCGCGGCGAGCGGTGCGGTGGGCAGCGTGGTCGGCCAGCTCGCGAAGGCGGCGGGCGCGCGCGCGGTCGGCATCGCGGGCGGCGCGGAAAAGTGCCGCTATGTGGTCGAGACGCTCGGCTTCGACGCGTGCGTCGACTACAAGGCCGGTAACCTGTACCAGGACCTGAAGGCCGTCACGCCCGACGGTGTCGACGGCTGCTTCGAGAACGTCGGCGGCGACGGGCTCGACGCGACGCTCGCGCGCATGAACGCGTTCGGGCGCATCGCATTGTGCGGCTTCATCGCGGGCTATGACGGCCGGCCGCTGCCGCTCAGGCATCCGTCGCTCTTGCTGACGCAGCGGCTGCTCGTGCAGGGCTTCATCGTCAGCGAACACATGGAGGTGTGGCCCGAGGCGCTCAAGCAGCTCGGTACGCTCGTCGCGCAGAAGAAGCTGCACTATCGCGAGACGATCGCGCAAGGGCTCGAAGCCGCGCCCGAGGCATTCATCGGCTTGCTGAAGGGCCGTAACTTCGGCAAGCAACTGGTCAAGCTGATCTGAGCGCGACGTCGTCATGCAACGGCAAGCCGCCGCTCAACCAGGGAGTCACAGGATGTTCGAATTCGCGGGCAAGGTGGCGGTGATCACCGGCGCGGGCAGCGGCTTTGGCCGCGCGTTCGCGCACAAGGGCGCGGCGCTCGGCATGAAGCTCGTACTCGCGGACGTCAACGCGGACCAGCTCGCGCAAACCGTCGACGCCTTGCGCGAAACCGGCGCCGAGGCGATCGGCGTGCCGACCGACGTATCGAACGCCGCGCAGGTCGAGGCGCTCGCGCAGGCGGCGCTCGCCGCGTTCGGCAAGGTCCACGTGCTGTTCAACAACGCGGGCGTCGGCACCGGCGGCTTCCTGTGGGAAAGCTCGGCGAACGACTGGTCGTGGGTGTTCGGCGTCAACGTGATGGGTGTCGCGCACGGCGTGCGCGTGTTCGCGCCGATCATGCTCGCGCAGAAGGAGCCCGCGCATATCGTCAATACGGCGTCGGTGGCGGGGCTGCTGGCGCCGCCGGCAATGGGCATCTACAACGCGTCGAAGCATGCGGTGGTGGCGCTGACCGAGACGCTGTATCACGACCTGAAGCTCGCGCAGGCCGGCACGGGCGGCGAGGTCGGCTGTTCGCTGCTGTGTCCCGCCTTCGTGCCGACCGGCATCACGGAGGCCGAGCGCGCGCGTCCCGACGAGTTGCGCAACGCGGACCGGCCGACGCGCTCGCAGATCGCGGCCGGCAAGCAGTTGCAGCGCGCGGTGCAGTCGGGCAAGCTCACCGCCGACGATGTCGCCGACATCGCGTTCGAGGCGATCGCCGCGCGGCGTTTCTATATCATCACGCATCCGGGCATCATGGCGACCGTGAAGCTGCGTCACGAGGACATCGAGCAGTTGCGCGAGCCGTCCGATCCGATGTCGCTGAAGCCCGAGGTGAAGAACGCGCAGTAGCGGCCGGCTGCGCGGCCGGTGCGCCGGCTTTTGTCAACCCTTGGCGCACTGCGCGCCGCCCGATGTGCGACGCGCACCGCGTTGCCGAAACCATGCCGCTGAATCCCACGATCGAGCAGGTGCTCGACATGATCGCGCGGGCCAAACGCCCGCAGTACCACCAGATGAGCGCGCAAGCGGCGCGCGCGTCGTACGAGAAAAGCGCGCCGATCCTCGAGATCGCGAGCGCGCCGATGTTCTCCGTCGAAGATCTGCGCGTGCCGACGCGCGACGGCGCGACGATCCGCGCGCGCTTCTACTTCCCGGTCGAGCCGGGCTGGGCCGAGCCGCTGCCGGCGTTCGTGTACTACCACGGCGGCGGCTTCACGGTCGGCAGCGTCGATACGCACGATGCGCTGTGCCGGATGTTCGCGCGCGACGGGCAGTGCGCGGTGCTGTCGGTCGATTACCGGCTCGCGCCCGAGCACAAGTTTCCGACCGCTGTCGACGATGCCTTCGACGCCCTCAGCTGGCTGCACGCGCACGCGGCCGAATTCGGCATCGACGGCACGCGGCTCGCGGTGGGCGGCGATAGCGCGGGCGGCACGCTCGCGACGGTTTGCGCGGTGCTCGCGCGCGACGCCGGCCTCGCGCTCGCGCTGCAATTGCTGATTTATCCGGGCACGACCGGCCATCAGCAGACCGACTCGCACTCGCGCCTTGCCGACGGCTTCCTGCTGTCGGGCGACACGATCCAGTGGTTCTTCGAGCACTACGTGCGAGATAGCGGCGATCGCGACGACTGGCGTTTCGCGCCGCTCGACGGCGAGCGCGGTGCGCCGGATTTTCGCGGCGTTGCGCCCGCGTGGATCGCGACCGCCGAATACGATCCGCTCAGCGACGAGGGCGATGCCTATGCGGAGAAACTCCGTGCGCTCGGCAATCCGGTCACGCTCAAACGCTACGCCGGCATGATCCACGAGTTCTTCAAGATGGGCGGCTTCGTGCCCGAAGTCGCGCAGGCGCATGCGGACGCCGCGGCGGCGTTGCGCGCGGCATTCGGCGTCGGGTGAGGGCGGTGCTCAAACGATCACGCCACGCTCATCCGGTCGCGCTCGACATTGAACGCGAAGCTGCGCTCGAAATCGCCGGGCCGCACGATCCGGTGCGAGCCGTTGTCGTCGCTGCGCTCGGCGACCGCGACGCCGATCACGTCGCCATAGGCGGCGACGCGCAACGCGGTGGTGCTGCGCGTGCCATAGTCCGGCGATTCGATGAACGCCGCCGACAGCACGCGTTCGCGTTCGAGCGGAATACCGGTCGACGGCAATTCGTCGTCGCGCGCGAGCCGCGGATCGCGCATCAGATCGATCAGGCGTTCGAGCGGCGGCATCGGATCGCGCGCGAGCAGCGTGCCGAGCTCGCCGCGCTTTTTGACCAGCTTCGGCCACGCGGTATCGAGCACCGCGTTCGAGATGCCGTGCGTGCCCGGCGCGAGCAGCGCGGGACCGCTGTTTGCGTCGACGGCGCCGCGATTGCAGTACCACGCGAGCTCGCGACGCGTCCAGTCGCCGACCAGCAGATTGAAGCCGTTGTAGATGTCGCCGGATTGCGCGACGTGCCGCAGATACGCGAGCGGCGTCTCGTGCGGATTGCCGTCGGCGTCGCGCGCGGCGCTCGTGAGCCAGTCGCTGACGAGCGTGCCGCGGGTCGGCGCATCGGCGCGCATTTCGCCCGGCGCGCGGTAATTGGTCAGCGCGGCGAAGCGGCCGTCGCGCGACAACCCGAGCCACGTGCCGCCGCCCACGAGGTCGCGGCCCCCCAGCACCTCCGGCGCGTCGCGCCACCAGCGGATCGGCTCGGCGGTGCGGCGGAAGAACTCGTCGCGATTCGCGGCGAGCGTGAACAGCGGACCATCGAGCGCATCAGGTCGCCAGTCGAAAACGATCAGGCACATCGGGGAGCATCTCCCGTTCAGAGCATGGGGCGGCCGCCTGATGCAGCGACGCAGGCGGCAAACGAAAGCGGCAAAAAACAGACGAGAATAAAGCAGTCAATAAAAAACGGCGCCCGATTGCGCCGCTTTTTACCCTCTCCAACGATCAGACTTCGGCCGGCAGCCCGTAGGGCAGCGTCAGGAAGCGCAGCGCGGGGCCGTCGGCCGCGCCGACATGTACGCTGCCGCTGTCGAGCGCCGTGAGCTTGATCTCGACCAGCAGATCGACGCCGCCGCCTTGCGCCGATGCCGCGTTGACGATCATCCCGCACGGCTGGCCCGGGTCGTCCGAGTGGAACAGCTCGGTGCCGGGCCGCACCGTGTCCAGCTCGCCGGCGACGTTGGCGAGCGACGTGCGCCGCTTGATCGTGCCGCGATACTGGCTGCGCGCGACCACTTCCTGACCCGGATAGCAGCCCTTGCGGAAATTGACCGCGCCGAGCACGTCGAAGTTGACCATTTGCGGCACGAACTGCTCGACGACCGGCTGCGTGATGCGCGGCTCGCCCGCGCGGATGTCGAGCCAGTCCCACACGGCCGGCGACACGCGCTTTAGCCTGCCGTCGAGCGACGGCAGCAGCGCTTCGATCTGCGCTTTCGGGCCGATCCACAGATAGCGCAGCCGCTCCAACGCATCGGGCACGCGGATCAGCGTGCCCGCTGTGCCGTCGACCTGCACGTGCACACCGTCGGGCAGCGCGTCGAACACGCCGGACAGCGCGCCGCGCACGTCGCCCGCGAGGCCGACCACCGCGAGCTCGCCGCTCGCGTCGGCGAGCTTGGCCTTTGCGCGCAGCACGAACATCGACAACCGCTTTTGCACCGCGGCCTGCACGTCTTTCGATACCAGCAGGCGGATCGTATCGCCGCTGCGCCAACTGAGGAACGACGCGAGCAGCCGGCCCTTGGCCGAGCAGTAGCCGGAGAGGCGCGCGTTCGCGGCGTCGAGATGCTGGACGTCGTTGGTCAACTGGGCGTGTAGGAAGCTCGCCGCGTCGTCGCCGGTCGTGTCGATCACGCCGAACTGCGGTAGCGGCATGTACGCGCCATGCTCGAGCACGGCGGCGAATTCTTCGGCCGACGGGCGCGGCAGGATGGGCAGGGTGGCGGGCGCCGCCGCGGCGGGAGTGAGACCGGAAGCGTTACCTGAGGCGTTCACGAGCGGTGTGTTCATGGATTCCGGGAACAGTCAATTCTGACTTTGGCTAAGGCAAACACTCATTATATTCAGTCCAGCCCTGTCGCGTTTCGCAAGTCCCTGGCGAATGAAGGCTTTCCGAGAGCCTTGCGCAGCAGGGGATTGCACGTTATCACCCTCCGGCTGTGCCCATATTGTGACCATGTTGGCGTGTTCTGCCAGAGGGTCCGGCGCAAGATGGGCGGGCACCCGACGTGCTTGGGTATTTCGCGGCGGCGTGCAGGTCGCCCCTGAACCGTCGTTTGAAACTGTCAACAACGGCCAAAAGCGGCAGGAGCCGAAAAGGCGTTTGGTCGGGAATTGTCGAACCTTTGAAACTTTGACCTATGTTGTGACAGCGTACGACTCGAGTAGCATCAGACCGACGCCAGCGGATTTCATATTGTTTTTTCCGGCCGTGACCATCTGGTGCCCGCATCTATACAATACAGGTCGCAAAAGGCCGAAAGGGCTGCAAAACGGCACAGTCTCAATGTTGACCGACGCAAGACTTTCCCGTTAAAAATCAGTTCGTTGCCATCTAAACGCTAATTCTTTCCTGTCGTGTCCCTTCTGAAGAAATGTTTCGTCGCCGGCGCGCTCGTCGTTGTGCTGGCTGCGGCGGCCATCGCCGCTGGATACTACTGGGCCACCCGCCCGCTCGAATTGACCCCGGCGCAACTCGACGTCACCGTCAAGCCGCACAGCAGCCTGCGCAGCGTCGCGCTGCAGCTCAATCGCGGCGGCGTGCCGGTCGAGCCCGAGCTGTTCATCGCGATGACGCGGTTGCTCGGGCTGCAAAGCGAGCTGAAGTCCGGCAATTACGAGTTCAAGAGCGGCATCACGCCCTACGAGGTGCTGCAGAAAATCGCGCGCGGCGACGTCAACGAATATGTGGCGACGGTCATCGAAGGCTGGACCTTCAAACATATGCGCGCTGAACTCGATGCCAATCCCGCGCTGAAGCACGACACGCTCGGCATGAGCGACGCCGATCTGATGAGCGCAATCGGCGCGCCCGAGGCGTCGATCGGCAACGGCGAAGGGCTGTTTTTCCCGGATACCTACCTGTTCGACAAGGGCACGAGCGACCTCGACATCTATCGCCGCGCTTACCGTCTGATGCGCGTGCGTCTCGACGAGGCGTGGCTCTCGCGCGCGCCGAACCTGCCGTACAAGTCCCCGTACGACGCGCTGACGATGGCGTCGATCGTCGAAAAGGAAACCGGCAAGGCGTCCGACCGGGCGCTCGTCGCCGCAGTGTTCGCCAACCGTCTGCGCGCCGGCATGCCGCTACAGACCGACCCGACCGTGATCTACGGAATGGGCGACAGCTACGCCGGCCACATCAGGAAGAAAGACCTGCAGACCGACACTCCATACAATACCTACACGCGGATGGGCCTACCGCCGACGCCGATCTCGCTGCCGAGCGTCGCGTCGCTGCAGGCGGCGATGAACCCGGCGCAAAGCAACGCGCTGTACTTCGTGTCGCGCGGCGACGGCAGCAGCATCTTTTCTGACACCCTCGGCGAACACAACAAGGCCGTGGACAAATACATTCGAGGGCAATGATGGCGCGCGGCAAATTCATTACGTTTGAAGGCATCGACGGCGCGGGCAAGACCACCCATCTGGGCTGGTTCCGCGAACGGCTCGAGGCGAAGCTCGCGCCGAGCGGCCGCTCGGTCGTGATGACGCGCGAGCCGGGCGGCACGCCGCTCGGTGAGCAGATCCGCGATATCGTGCTGCATCAGAAGATGGATCTCGAAACCGAGGCGCTGCTGATGTTCGCGCTGCGCCGTCAGCATCTGGCCGAGGTGATCGAACCGGCGCTCGCGCGCGGCGATTGGGTGCTGTCCGACCGTTTTACCGATGCCACTTTCGCCTACCAGGGCGGCGGCCGCGGCTTGCCGCGCGACAAGCTGGAGACGCTCGAGCGCTGGGTGCAGGGCGGTTTCCAGCCGGATTTGACCGTGCTGTTCGATTTGCCGCCCGCCGTCGCCAACGAGCGGCGCAGCGCGGCGCGCAATCCGGATCGTTTTGAGAGCGAGTCGGCGGCGTTTTTCGAGCGCACGCGCGCCGAATACGTGCGCCGCGCCGAAGAAGCGCCATACCGATTCGCTATCATCGACTCTTCGCAGAGCATCGTTCAGATTCAGAGGCAGCTTGAGGAGTTGATTGCAACCCTCTGATTCAAAATAGATATAACCGCTTCTTATAATCTCGTGCGAAGTTCACTCGACATCTGAAGTAGCGCCTACAACCGATTGATTCAAAAAGACAAACGATGATCTATCCGTGGCAAGCCGATGACTGGAATCGCCTGCAGCAGCTGCACGGCCACTGGCCGCACGCATTGTTGCTGCACGGCCAGGCGGGCATCGGCAAGCTGCGTTTCGCGCAGCACCTCGCGCAGGGTCTGCTGTGCGAGGCGCCGCAACCGAACGGCGAGCCGTGCGGCGCGTGCGTGGCCTGCAACTGGTTCGCGCAGGGCAATCATCCCGACTACCGCATCGTCGTGCCGGAGGCACTCGCCGCCGAAGCCGGCCTCGCGAACGCCGCGAACGGCGCCGACGACAAGGCCGAAAAAGCCGATGGCGACGAAGGCAAGAAGACCCGCACGCCGAGCAAGGAAATCAAGATCGAACAGATCCGCGGTCTGCTCGACTTCGTCGGCATCGGTTCGCATCGCGGCGGCGCGCGCGTCGTCGTGCTGTATCCGGCCGAGGCGCTCAACGTCGCGGCCGCCAACGCGTTGCTGAAGACGCTGGAAGAGCCGCCCGCGGGCGTCGTGTTCCTGATGGTGTCGGCGCGCCTCGACCGTTTGCTGCCGACCATCATTAGCCGCTGCCGTCAGTGGCCGATGAGCGTGCCCGCGCCGGACACCGCCGCGCAGTGGCTGGCCGCGCAAGGCGTCGACGACGCCCGCGCGCTGCTCGCCGAAGCAGGTGGCGCGCCGCTCGCCGCGCTCGCGCTCGCCAGCGACGAAAACCGTCCGCTGCGCGACTGGACGCTCAAGCAGCTCGCGGCCGGCGCCGGGTGCGACGCATTCGCGTGCGGCGAGGCGCTGCAGAAGCTCCCTGTGCCGCTCGTGCTCGGCTGGCTGCAGCGCTGGATGTACGATCTGCTCGCGCAGCGCACCGCCGACGCGCCGCGCTATTTCCCGCAGGCGTCGGCCGCGCTCACCCGCTGCGCCACCCAGGCCGACGCCAATGCATTCGCGCGTTTTCTGCGCACCGTCACGCGCCAGCGCGCGGTCGAGAACCATCCGTTGAACGCGCGGCTCGTGTTCGAGGAACTGTTCATCGGCTATCGCGCGCTGTTTGCGTGAGCCCGCAGCCGGACAGCCTTGCGTCTTTTTTTCATTCAAGCCAACCGCCATGAGCCTTTCCTACCGCGACGCCACGCTCGACGATCTGCCCGCGATCGTCGCCATCTACAATTCGACGATCCCGTCGCGCCAGGTCACCGCGGACCTCGAGCCGGTCAGCGTCGAGAGCCGGCATGAGTGGTTTCATGCGCACAGCCCGCAGAAGCGGCCGCTGTGGGTGGTCGAAGATCCGAAGCAGACGGGCCGCGTGATCGCGTGGCTCAGCTTTTCCGATTTTTATGGCCGGCCGGCTTATCAGCGCACCGCCGAAGTCAGCATCTATCTCGACGAAAGCGCGCGCGGCCAGGGACTCGGCAAGCAACTGCTGGCGGCGTCGCTCGAGGCGGCACCGGGTCTTGGCATCGATACGGTGCTCGGCTTCGTGTTCGGTCACAATGAAGCGAGCGTGCGGCTGTTCCGCGGCTTCGGCTTCGATGCATGGGGCACGCTACCGCGCGTCGCGGTGCTGGATGGTGTCGAGCGCGATCTGGTGATTCTTGGCAAGCGTCTTGCGCACGCCAACTCGCACGCCAACTGAGCGCAAGCCCCTTTTTCGCAGGACCTGACCATGTTTGTCGATTCACACTGCCACATCAACTTCGAAGGACTCGCGGACCGTCTGCCGCAAGTGCTCGAAAACATGCGCAGCCATTCGGTCTCGCACGCGTTGTGCGTGTCGGTGGATCTTGAAACGCTGCCGTCGGTGCTGGACATCGCCAGCCGCTATGACAACGTGTACGCGTCGGTCGGCGTGCATCCCGATCACGAGCACATGCGCGAGCCGAGCGTAGCCGAGCTGGTCGAACTGGCCGGGCACCCGAAGGTCGTCGCGATCGGCGAAACCGGGCTCGATTACTACCGCCTCGAAGGCCGCTCGATCGCCGACATGGAGTGGCAGCGCGAGCGCTTTCGCACGCACATCCGCGCCGCGCACGCGACCAGCAAGCCGCTGATCATCCACACCCGCTCGTCGTCGGAAGACACGTTGCGCATCATGGCCGAGGAGCGCGCCGGCGTGCCGGGCGGCGTCATGCATTGCTTCACCGAACCGTGGGCCATCGCCGAGCAGGCGCTCGCGCAGAATTTTTACATTTCGCTGTCGGGCATCGTCACGTTCAAGAGCGCGACGGATGTGCAGGACGTCGCGCGCCGCGTGCCGCTCGACCGTCTGCTGATCGAAACCGACTCGCCGTACCTGGCGCCGGTGCCGTATCGCGGCAAACCGAATGAACCTGCGTACGTCAGTTATGTCGGACGCTTCATCGCGCAGCAACGCGAGATGCCGGACGAGGCGCTGGCCGCCGCCACCACGCAAAACTTCTTCAGACTGTTCGGACTCGCCGCGCCGGCCGGAATCTGAGCCAAAAAGCCGCGTAACATCAAAGGGATAGGAAGATTTCCTAAAGTACCATATGAAAAACATTTCGACGTCGTCCGCTGATTTCCAACCGCTGTCCGCCGGGTCGGCCGCCCGGGCTCTCGCGCCGGCGCGCCGTCTCGCGTGCGCCGCCGCGCTCGCGTGCGCGGCGCTCGTCGCGGTGCCCGCGCATGCGGCGCCCATCGACTCGCTGATCAAGTCGGTCAAGTTCGACGACGTCGACGGCGTCAACAAGCTGCTCGCGAAGGGCATGGACCCGAACAGCGTCGACAATCAGGGCATCCCGCTGCTCGTGATCGCCGCGCGCGAGAAATCCGACAAGGTCGCGGCCGCGTTGCTTGCGAATCCAAAGACCGATATCGAGATTCAGGACAAGGCCGGCGAAAACGCGCTGATGATGGCGTCGCTGGTCGGCGACCTGAACCTCGTGAATCTGCTGATCGCGAAGGACGCCGAGGTCAACAAGAAGGGCTGGGCGCCGCTGCACTACGCGGCCGCGAACGGCCACGACGACATCGTCAAGGTGCTGCTCGACCACTCGGCCTACGTCGACGCGGGCTCGCCGAACGGCACCACGCCGCTGATGATGGCCGCGCGCGGCGGCCACGTTTCTACCGTCAAGCTGCTGCTCGACAACGGCGCGGACCTGTCGGTGAAAAACCAGATCGGCATGACCGCGCTCGATTTCGCCAAGACCTACAAGGAGCCGGACGTCGTCGAAGGGCTCACGGCGCGCATGCAGCAGACGCAGCAGCAGAAGCAATGACGTTTTGTCGGCAGGCGCCTCGCCATGCCGTGCCGCTTTGCAGCCGTTTTGTCCGAGCCGCGCGGCTGCCGGCCTGCTGCCGCCGCGTAAAACAGTGCAGAATGACGACTTCGGCGCGCCGCGTAGCGCGCCGTCCGGACGCGGCAGAAAGACCGCGTGAATAAACAACCCTGGAAAGGAACACCATGCTGCGGGCTTTGATTTTCGCCGGCGCGCTTGCCTTGCCGCTTTCGGCAGCCGCGTTTACGGGAGGCGACCTCAACAAGCTGTGCACCAAGACGGACGTGGCTTCGCGTAGCGCCTGCGCGGCCTACATCGAAGGCGCGGCCGACGGCATCTTCAACACGATCGACGCGATCGGCGGCACCACCGGTCCGCGCGTCGGCCAGTACTTCTGCCTGCCGGCGGATGCGCGCTCGGCGCAGTTGACCGACGCGGTGCGCAAGTACATCGCCGAGAACCCGAACGCCGCGGGCTACAACGCGAGCACGGCGATTTCGCTGGGTCTCGGCAAGGCGTTTCCCTGCAAGAGCGGCGGCTGATCGATAAGCGCGGCGCATCGAAGAACCCGTTGTAACGCGCAGGCGCGCCGCCGCTCATCGAGCCCGGAGGAAGATGCCCGTTATGCCTACTATCGACGACTTCTACCGCGTGGCGGCCGCGCCGCTGCATACGTGGCTCGGCACGCTGATCGTGACGGCCATCGTGGCGATCGTGGCGAGCGGCATTCACCGCTTCGGCGCGCGCATCGTGAAGCGTCTCGCGCGGCCGCACGCGCTGACGAGCGTCGTGCTGCGCTACATCGACAAGCCGTCGCTGTTCGCCCTCGTGATCCTCGTGTTCGCGTGGGTCTGGTCCGAGGCACCCGACACCCTCAACTTCATCGAACCGGTGCGCGACATCACCGGCATCGCGCTGATCGCCGCGCTGACGTGGCTGTCGGTGCGCTCGGCCGCGGCGATCGGCGAAGCGATCATCCGCGCCCATCCGCTCGATTCCGCCGATAACCTGCAGGCGCGCCGCATCCATACGCAGGCGCGCGTACTCGCGCGCTCGGTGATGATCGTGATCGTGATCATCGGCGTCGGCGGTGCGCTGATGACCCTGCCCAACGTGCGGCAGATCGGCGCGAGCCTGCTGGCGTCGGCGGGTGTCGCCGGTCTGGTCGCCGGTATCGCGGCGCGGCCGGTGCTCGGCAACCTGATCGCCGGTTTGCAGATCGCGCTGTCGCAACCGATCCGCCTCGACGACGTCGTCGTGATCCAGGACGAGTGGGGACGCATCGAGGAGATCACCGGCACGTACGTGTCGGTGCGGCTGTGGGACCAGCGCCGTCTGATCGTGCCGTTGCAATGGTTTATCGAAAATCCGTTCTCGAACTGGACCCGCAGCAGCTCGCAGATCATTGGCACCGTGTTCCTGTTCGTCGATTACCGGATGCCGCTCGCGCCGCTGCGCGAGGAGCTTGCGCGCATCGTCGAGAACGCGCCCGAGTGGGACCGTCGCGTGCAGGTGCTGCAGGTGACGGACTGCACCGAGCGCGCGATGCAGTTGCGCGCGCTCGTCAGCGCGCCCGATTCCGGCCTTGCGTGGGATCTGCGCTGCCGTGTGCGCGAAGGGCTGCTCGATTTCGTTCATCGGCATTACCCGGAATACCTGCCGCGGACGCGTGCCGAGGTGTCGGCGGAGCTGGAGACGAGCGGCGCTGGCCCGAGCGACTGGCTGCCGCGCAGCCGGCAGGCGCCAGCCGGCAGCACCGCAGCGCATACCGAAGCCGATCCGGTGGCGAGCCGCATCGGCCGCACTGGCGCGGGCGAGGTCGCGCAGAAGGCGAAGGAGCAGGCTTAGCCGGGCGTTGCGGATCGCGAATCGCGCGTGGCGAGTGGTAAATCGCGAGTCGGGTATCGCGAGCGGCGAGCGGCGACCGCCCTCGGCAAGCCCGGCGATGCGTGGGCACGCTGATTGCTGCTCACGGGCGCGCCACGCCTGCTCAGGCGTCGCGGCGCATCGCAAGAATGACGGAGGACATGCACTATGGGCCGATTGATCGTCGTGTCGAATCGCGTCGCGACGCCGACGGAGACCAAGGGATCGGCGGGCGGACTCGCGGTCGGCGTATTCGGCGCGCTGAAGGATGCAGGCGGCGTCTGGTTCGGCTGGAGCGGCGACGTAGTCAGCGAAACGGTCGCCAACGCGGGGCCGATGCTCGAGCAGGACGGCGCGGTGACCTTCGCAACCGTCGGCCTCACGCGCAAGGACTACGACCAGTACTACCGCGGCTTCTCGAACGCGACGCTGTGGCCGGTATTCCACTACCGCAACGACCTCGCGCGCTACGAGCGCGAGGAGTACGCGGGCTACCGGCGCGTCAACGCATGGCTCGCTCACAAGCTGGTCAAGCTGCTCGAACCCGACGACATCATCTGGATTCACGACTACCATCTGATCCCGTTTGCCGAGGCGCTGCGCAGCGAGGGCGTGACGAACCGCATCGGCTTCTTCCTGCATATTCCGTTTCCCGCGCCGCAGATCCTGCTCAACATTCCGCCGCACGAGGAACTGGTGAAGTCGATGTCGTGCTACGACCTGCTCGGCTTCCAGACTGCCACCGACCAGCAGGCATTCCACGACTACGTGACGCGTCACGCGCGCGGCACGGTGAGCGCGGACGGCGTCGTCGAGGCGTTCGGGCGCAAGCTGCGCACCGGCGTCTACCGGATCGGCGTGTTCCCCGACGAAATCGCCGAGCAGGCCAAGCGCTACGAAAGCCGCCAGCACGTGCTCGAGCTGAAGCAAAGCCTCGAGGGGCGCAAGCTGGTCATGAGCGTCGACCGGCTCGACTATTCGAAGGGACTGGTCGAGCGCTTTCGCGCGTTCGAGTTGCTGCTCGAACGCTCGCCCGAATGGCGCGGCAACGTGACGCTCGTGCAGATCGCCCCGCCTACGCGCTCGGACGTCGCGACCTATCAGAAGATCCGCCAGGATCTCGAATACGAGGCAGGGCGCATCAACGGCCGCTACTCGGGGCTCGACTACACGCCGATCCGCTATCTGAACCAGCAGTACGACCGCTGGAAGCTGATGTCGCTGTTTCGGGAGTCGCAGATCGGCTTCGTCACGCCGCTGCACGACGGCATGAACCTCGTCGCGAAGGAGTACGTGGCCGCGCAGAATCCCGACGATCCCGGCGTGCTCGTGCTGTCGATTTTCGCGGGCGCGGCCGCCGAGCTCTCTGGCGCGCTGCTCGTCAATCCGCACGATGCGATCGGCATGTGCGAGGCCTTGCAACGTGCGCTGCAAATGCCGCTCGACGCGCGCCAGCGGCGTCACGAGATCAACATGGCCGCGCTGCGTAAGAACGATCTCGGAGTGTGGCGCGACAGCTTCCTCAGGGATTTGCGCAGCATGCCCGTGCGCGGGTCGGGCGAGGGCGGCGGCCACCAATGACGGCGCGGCGACGGCCCAAAGCCCGCGCAAACCCGGCGCGTGGCCGCGTGTCACCGGATGTAAGCCGTTTGTAACAGCACCGAGCAATTGCAAGACCTGCGGCTCTTCGACCGATGCCAGGGAATAATTCCCCGTAGCGACGATGCATGCGACGCTTAGGGACCGCGCGCATTGTTCCGACGTCATGGCGCTGTCATACTCGGCGTCGCCGACGGCATCGCGATTGCGCGCCAGCCGCCGGCTCACGGAGACACAATATGAAGATTGCGCAGATCGCCCCGCTGACCGAATCGGTGCCGCCGAAGCTCTACGGCGGCACGGAGCGCGTCGTGTCGTACATCACCGAAGCGCTGGTCGAGCAGGGCCACGACGTGACGCTGTTCGCGAGCGGCGACTCCGTCACGAGCGCGAAGCTCGAAGCGGTGTGGCCTCGCGCGCTGCGGCTCGATCCGGGCATTCGCGACCGCATCGCGCCGCATATGCTGTTGATGGAACTCGTGCGCCGCCAGGCCGAAGAGTTCGACGTGCTGCATTTCCACCTCGACTACTACTCGTTCTCGGTATTCAAGCGGCAGGACACGCCGTTCGTCACGACGATGCACGGCCGGCTCGATCTGCCCGAGCAGCAGCCGGTGTTCGACACGTTCAACACCGCGCCCGTGATCTCCATTTCGAACGCTCAGCGTCATCCGCTGCCGCAGGCGCACTGGCTCACCACGGTCTATCACGGCTTGCCGGCGCAGCTCTATACGCCGCAACCGGTCGAGCAGAAGTACCTCGCGTTTCTCGGCCGGATTTCGCCGGAAAAGCGCGTCGATACGGCGATCCGCATCGCCGGCCGCTGCGGCATGCCGATCCGTATCGCCGCCAAGGTCGATGCGGCCGATCGCGAGTACTTCGAGCGCGATATCCGGCCGTTGCTCGACCTGCCGTACGTCGAGTACATCGGCGAGATTGCCGATCATCAGAAGGCCGAGTTTCTGTCGGGCGCGCATGCGCTGCTGTTTCCGATCGACTGGCCGGAGCCGTTCGGTCTCGTGATGATCGAGGCGATGGCTTGCGGCACGCCGGTGATCGCGTTCAACCGCGGCTCGGTGCCCGAAGTGCTCGAAGAGGGCGTGACCGGGTTCATCGTCGAGGACGAGATCGGCGCGGTGGCGGCCGTGAACCGGCTGCACAAGGTGTCGCGTGCGGGCGTGCGGCGGCGTTTCGAGGAGCGCTTCACGTCGCACCGGATGGCGCGTCAGTATGTGGAGGCGTATCAGTCGGTGATTCGCGCACAGAAGCGCTCGAGGTTCAAGGTGGTCGATTCGTCGGGCGGTTGACGCGGGATCGTTGGGACCTGTCGAAGCGAAGGACGGCGGTGCGCGATGCGCGGCGCCGTTTTTTTTCGCGCGAGTTTTTCCGTTCCCGAGCGTCGGCATCGGCATCCATAACAAAAAGGCCGCGCGACGACCCGCACAGGATCCTCCGCGCGGCCTTCGCCGCGATGCGCGCAAGTGATCAGTGGAGCGCGCCGATGAGCGCGCTCAGATCTTCAGCCGCGTGACCTTCGTGCCTTGCAGCGAGACGTCGCCCATCAGGCCCGCGTTCGTCAACACGAAAACCTGCACCGGCGCGGTGGCCGTGGTCGTGTCGACGGCGCCGTTCGCGCCGATCTTCACGAGCGCGACCGATGCATCGACGCCGGCCGACCAGCCTTCCGCGTTGCGGAATTTATCGAGCGAATCCTGCGTCATGAACAGGAAGATGATCGCCTTCGACTGCGCACCCGCCTGCAGGCCGAACGAGCCCGACGCGGTGCTGTAGTAGCCGACCGTCGTGCCGCCCACCCGCAATGCGCCTTCGCCATACTGGCCGCCGACGATCAAGCCCGCCTGCAGCACCGACGGGAACACCAGCACGCCGCGCGCCTTCGACACCAGCTCGCGCGAGCCCGGCACGGTCGTGAACAGCTTGGACAGCGTGCCGTCGACGCTGGCGTCGATCGACTGTCGTTTCGAGGCGTCGACATGAGCATTGTCCGGCGTGTTGCCCGTCGTCGTGCACCCGGCGAGTGCAAGGCCTCCGAAAGCAAGCGCAGCGGTCGTCTTCAACATGAAGTGTCGTCTTTGCATCGTTTTTCTCCGTCATGGATCCGGGGCGCAACCGTCGTGGTGTCGCCTGGTTGCCTTTGAGTTATAACACAGGCTGGTGCAAAAGGCGCGTTGCGTCACAACGCGAAAAGCCTTATGGGACAAGGGTTTGAGCCTGACCGCAAGAAGTCTTCCCAGTAAATTTGACCGGCCGCGCGCGCGACTTCCAGGCACGCGTCGAGCGACGATCCGAGGGGCGACGCCGAACAGCGCCCAAGTCGCGGCGATCGTGGGGACGCTTCGGCGTGGCCGCACGATGCGCCGGTTTTTACCGATTCGCGTCGCGCGCCGGTCCATCGACATGGCAATGAGAATGTTGTTTCTGCGCGGCAAATTGCGGCGAAGTGCAAGCGGCGCGGCCGCCGCTCACCCGTGATTCGCCGGACTCTTGACCGCGGGCGGGCGCCGCAGCGCGCGGCGCACCATGCCGATGATCGCGCCGATCGCGAACAGCATAGCCGCCGGCACCATCCAATAGCCGACAAACGCGTGCCACAGATAGGCGAACAGCGTCGAGCGGCGCACGCTGTATTCGTTGATCGCGTCCTGCTGGCGCGGCGCGTTGGCGGCCAGCACGTCGGCCGGGCAGCCGGCCGCCTTGGCCTCGTCGGGCTTGCCATGGCAATGCGCGGGCGCCCCGGCGGCGCGCTGCGCCTGGGTGAAATTCCAGGTGGTGAGCGCGCGGTCGAGATCGACCGCGTTGTACGACATTTCCTCGCGGATCTCGTTGACCGCGACGATCGCCACAGGCACGGCCCAGAATATGATGACCAGCAACCACCGCCTTAACCAGCGGTTTTTGTGCTTCGATACCATCCTTGCCTCCGATCGATGCTCAGTAGCACCAACGACAAGATGGCGGCCCGCGTAGTTGTCTGGTTCTATATGAGTGAGGGTGGGCCGTCTCCGCAGCCATCATAGAAGAAAACGGCGCGTTGCGGCGGGTGGACGACGAAGCGGGGGGACTCGATCGGAGCGCCGCGTGGGCGCAACGATGCGCCGGCGCCGCGTCGATCGGAGGGCGCCGGCGTGGGGGACGGCTACGCCTTTCGCTCAGTTGGCCGGCGCCGAGGAGGACAGGCAGGTCTTCATGAAGGCCTTGCGGTCGTCGCCTTTCTTGTCGCCCGCCTGCTTGTTGCACACCTTCATCTTGTCCTGCTGGCTCATCGGCGCGGCGGCGGCCGGCTTTGCGGAAAGACAGGTTTGCATGAACGCCTTGCGCTCGTCGCCTTTCTTGTCGCCGGCCTGCTTGTTGCAGTCGGCCATCTTGGTTTGCTGGCTGTTCTGCGCAAACGCCGGCGATACGAGTACCGCACCCAACACCAGCGTAGCGATAGCGGATTGGATTTTCATGGGACACTCCATCGGTGGTGAAAACGTTTCTGATCGTTCATGCGCGCGGGCGACGACGGCATCCATGGGCCCATCGGCGCATCCATTATGGCAAATGCCGTCTGCCAGAACGGCTCAAAATGCATTCCGGTTGACAGCGGTCCGCGCTCGTTTTCCCTGAGCAGCGTGGCGCAACTGGCGCTGCGGCGTTTGAAACAATCGAATGAACGAGAGCGCGAATTTTGTCATGCAATGCAGATTGCCCGGGGCGATTATTTCAAGCTTATTGAAACGAAATTACGGTTTCCGCTATTTTGATCTATGGTTAACGGGCAATGAGAATGTTCATATTGCTGCGAATGCAACTGAATAGAAAATAGGCATGAAATTCGGTAGTCGCGGTTATCCTCAACTGCGCTCCGGTGCATGCCGCTCCCTGCCGACCCTCAACCTCGCGAGACTCACCATGCATTACCTGTTGATGTACGAGTTGGTACCTGACTATCTGGAGCGGCGCGGCGAGCACCGTGACGCGCATCTGAAACTCGCATGGGCCGCCGCCGAGCGCGGCGAACTGCTGCTGGCCGGCGCGCTCGCGGAGCCGACGGACGGTGCGGTGCTGCTCTTCACCGGCGCGTCGCCTGCGGTGGCGGAGGCCTTTGCTACCGTCGATCCGTACGTACTCTCCGGACTGGTTACGCGTTGGCGCGTGCGCGAATGGACCACGGTCGTCGGCGAGCATGCTTCGAAACCAGTGCGCCCCTAACGTCGTTCGAAGCGACTTCGTCGCTTCTGTCACGCCTCGAACTCCGCGCATGCGCGGCGGCCGCGTGTGCGCCTCCCGTTGCCTCCATGTCACCGCGCGGGCGCGTCGCAGTCCTTTCGCCGACACTCGAAACCGATGTTCACATCAACCATCAAAGTGCATAGAAATGCATGCTGGATCGGCAATTACATTTCTAAAGCCCATTCTGTTCGGTCATGCGGTATTGTGCTGTGCAATAGACAGATCCGATGCCGGATAAGCAGAGGCTTCTGTTACGGCAATACGAGAATCGACGCAGCGAAATCGACAAGATTGTTTCTATCGGTAACACTTGTCTCAACTGTACTCACGCAAAGATTGGAATGGTATGCTTCGTGCACAAATTTTCCCACGCACGAGTGAGACCGCGTTTTGTGCTTCGTAATAGGGAAGAGCCGCACCACGTGTGGGCGGGCTGCTCCAGCGAGCCGAACGGACCAAACAAATTTGTGCAACCGAGGGCCGCACACGGGTCGTGAACGCTGAGAACCCGTGGCAGGCCCAACGCCGCGGCCAGGCCAGGCCGCGTGGAGAAAATCCAATGTTTTTCGATGAGCTAAACAACGACGAATGGGCGCTGCTCGCGCCGCTTGTCTCCGACGAGCCGGCCGTCCGTCTGAACCGGCGCGGCCGGCCGCGCGCCGAACCGCGCATCGTGACGAATGCCGTGCTGTGGATCATGACCACCGGCGAGCCGTGGTCGAAGCTGCCGGGCCGCTATCCGTCCGGTCCCACCTGCCGCCGCCGCTTCGAAGAGTGGCAACTGAACGGCACACTGCTGGAGATGGTCCGTCTGCTGTCGCAGAGCGGGCGTACCTTCGCATACATTCCCCAACCGGCGCCGCCCGTTACGGCCAGACCCGCGGCACCGGTTGCGCAAACCCCGAGCCCGAGCGAAGACAATAATCTGCGCGGCGTGTCGTGGAAGAGTCCCGAGTCGTGGCAGGCGCCCGGCGTCGCGAGCGCGTTGAGCCAATGGCGTACGGCCGATCCGATCGGCGACATCACGCGGCAATTGTCGGGGCTTGCGCCGGCGAGCGCGGTGGCGACATCGGCGTTCGCGACGTCCGCAGTGGCGACGTCCGCGATGGCGGCGGAGATGCGCGTCGAACCGGCCGCATCCGGCACGGTCGACGACCCGCGCCCGTCGCTGACGCTGGGCCTCGCCCCGCGCGGCATGCAGGTCGCCGATTCGCGCGGTTATCTGATCTACGTGGTGGTCGAGGAAGTGCCGAACGCGATGTATCGCGGGTGGGCGGAGATCATCAGGGACGGCAAGCGCGTCGAGCGCTCTGGCCTCGTCGGCCCGCGCTTCGCGGATGCGCAGCACGCGCAGCAGTTCGCGCTCGACTGGGCGCGTCAGTGGATCGATCGCGAATGCGCGACCGACGCGGCGGCCACGACGATGGTCCACGCAACGGCCGCGTCCGCGTCGGCGAACCTTGCGCAGCGGTCCGCGGACCGTTCGTTGTCAGGCCTGCGTCATGCGCCGGAACCGGCATCGGTCAATGGCATCGCGAATCACCCGGGCAATCACGGCGCGCCGTTGCACGGGCCGCTGAAGCCATCACTGAATGCATTGCGCGGGCCGCTGCGCCGCTATCCGTCGGACACCGCGACCGCGGGCGGGGCAAGCACGCCCACGGTGACGACCGACAGCGGCACCGCGGAGCGCTTTTCCGCAACCTACAAAGAACTCATCTCATACGTGGGATGAGCCCGGCGGTCCCCGCGGCCGCTTTGCGCCGCCGCAGGTTCCCGCTTCGTCATTGCGACCGCTCGCGCCTCATTGCCTTCCGTACGTATCGTCGAAGCGCACGATATCGTCTTCGCCGAGGTACGAACCCGACTGCACCTCGATCATTTCGAGCGGCATCTTGCCCGGGTTTTCGAGGCGATGCGTAACGCCGAGCGGAATATAGGCCGACTCGTTTTCGGACACGATAAAGCGTTCGTCGCCGCGCGTGACGAGCGCGGTGCCGCGCACGACGATCCAGTGCTCCGCGCGGTGATGATGCATCTGCAGCGACAACCGCGCGCCCGGCTTCACGACGATCCGCTTGACCTGGAAGCGCTCGCCGGTGTCGACGGAATCGTAGTTGCCCCACGGCCGATGCACCTTGCGATGATTGGCCGCTTCGAGCCCGCCATCCTCGCGAATCCGGTTGACGATCTTCTTGACGTCCTGCACGCGTGACTTGTCGGCGACCAGAATCGCATCGGCGGTCTCGACGACGACGAGATCCTGCGTGCCGACGCAGGCAATCAGTCGTCCTTCGGAATGCGCGAAGGTGGAGTTCGCGCCTTCGAACATCACGCGGCCGCGGCTCACGTTGCGATCGGGGTCCTTCTCGCTGATGTCCCAGATCGCGTCCCACGAACCGACGTCGGACCAGCCGGCCGCAAGCGGCACGACCACGCCCGACGCGATGCTCTGATCGGCGCCGAGGTTTTCCATCACCGCGTAGTCGATCGAATTCGACGGCGAGCCGCTGAACGCATCGCGTTGCAGCCGGAAGAAGTCGCCGTCCGCCGTGCTGCCCGCAAAGGCCGATTCGCATGCTGCGTAAATGGCCGGCTGAAAATGGCGGATCGCTTTGAGCCACGTCGATGCGCGCACGATGAAAATACCGCTGTTCCACCAGTATTCGCGTGATTCGACATAGCGCTGCGCGAGTTCCAGATGCGGCTTTTCGACGAAACGGTCGAGGCGATGCGCGACGGGGCGAGCCGCTGCTGCGGTCTGCGCATCGTCAGAACCGAGCGGCGCGCCGATGCGGATATAGCCGTAGCCGGTTTCGGCACGCGTCGGCACGATTCCCATGGTGACGATATGGCCAGCGGCCGCATGCTGTACGCCGGCGGCGACCGCCGCGTGAAATCCTGCGCTGTCGGTGACCGCGTGATCGGCGGGCATCACGACCATGATGCCGTCTTCATCCTGCGCGGCGACGGACAACGCGGCCACCGTCAACGCGGGCGCGGTGTCACGGCCCGCGGGTTCGAGTATCAGCCGGCTCGGCTTGGCGCTCGTGCGCAATTGTTCGGCCGTCGTGAAGCGCTGTTCTTCATTGGCGACGACCACGAGCTGGCCGGCAAGCGGATAACCGGCTTCGAGCCCATCGAGACGGCGGGTCGTCGATTGCAGCAGCGACTCTTCGCCGAGCAGGCCGATCAGCTGCTTCGGATGCTGCTCGCGCGACATCGGCCACAGCCGGGTGCCCGAGCCGCCCGCGAGAATCACGGGATGAACCTTGAGCTTGACGCTGGTTGCGGTTGAGGGCATGGGCGATTGGGCGGGGGTGGGACGGGTGC